>NZ_JBHUYG010000026.1:0-43282 GCF_042668795.1 Pedococcus sp. NPDC057267
CCGCCCGGCTGCTGCGCTGTACCGGAAGGCGGCGCGGTCCTGCTCGACGCCACGGCCCATGGTCGACAGCCGCACGGGCGACGTGGCCAGTGCCTCGTCAAGGCCGTCGCCCTCGACCTGCACCACGACCGCGGGCCCCGACGCCTCCGCCACGAGGTCCTGCGCCTGCCGCAGCACGAGGTCCTCGAAGGCGTCCGACGGAGCGATCGCGACGAGGTCCGCGGGGACCAGGCAGATGCGCCCGTATGCCGTCGTGCTGTGGTGGGAGACACCGCGGTGCCGGGGGCGCGGGTCGGCGTCGGAGACGCGCAGGGCCGCCACCCCACGACCGTGCAGGGTGACGGCCGCGTTGAGCGCCTCCCCGGCCGCGACCCCGGTGTACCCCCACCGGGTGCCGGTGCCGACGTTGCCGGGCCCCTGCGTGACGACGGCGACGTCCGCCCCGAGGACGTGCCGGGCTGCCAGCAGGCCGCTGTGCAGGGTCACCGCCTCGTGGTCGCCGCCGTAGGCCTGCCCGACGGTGACGGTCCCGGCCAGCCAGCCGGCGTCGCGCAGGGCGGTGACGGTGCGTGAGAACGCGACCGGCAGCGCCCCGCCGTCGGTCATGACGTAGGCGACCACGGCGCCCGGTCGCTCGGCGCGGATCCCGGCCAGCACCGCCGGCAGGGCCGAGTGCAGGTCCGCGACGACGACCGGCATGCCGTCGAGCTCGACGTCGACCGCCGGTCCCGACGTGAGGGTCTCGTGGTGGGGGCTGTCCTGCTCGTCGACCGCCATGAACATCTGCTGCTGGGGGGTGTAGCGGGCCTTGACGATGTGGCCGTCCTGGGTGGGCGGGTCGGCCGGGAGGCGGTCGGGCGCCGCCACGACGAAGGCGAGGCCGCCGGTGCCGAGGCCGCGCAGCAGGGCGGAGGCGTTGAGCAGCACGCGGTCGCCGACCTCCGGCTCACCGACGAGGGCCGTGTAGGCGAGTGCGCGCACGGTCTCCCCGTCGCCGGCCCCGACGAGGCGCACGGCATACTCCACCGACCCCGGCCAGCGGTCGCGGACCTGCTCGACGACACCCTCGCGCCACTGCATCACGACACGCAGAGTAGCCACCGGCGGCAGGCCGCCACTCCGGTAGCGTCGGGCCGGTGAGCTCACCCACCGGCCCTGCGGCGAAGACCGAGCGGCTGCTCAACCTCGTCCTCTGCCTGCTGTACACCCGGCGCCCGCTGCCCAAGTCGCGGATCCGCGACGTCGTGCCGCAGTACGGCGACGCCAAGACCGACGAGGCCTTCGACCGCATGTTCGAGCGCGACAAGGACGAGCTGCGCGAGCTCGGCATCCCGCTCGTGACCGAGGACATCGGCGGCCTCTGGGACGACGAGGTCGGCTACCGCATCGACCAGCGCGAGTACGCCCTGCCGGACGTGGCGTTCGAGCCCGACGAGCTGGCCGTGCTCGGCCTGGCCAGCCGCACCTGGGCGCACGCCTCGCTGGCGGGCCCGGCGGCGCAGGCGCTGCGCAAGCTCAAGGCGTCCGGGATCGAGCGCGACGGCGACTCCCTCGTCGGCATCGAGCCGCGCCTGGGCACCCGCGAGCCCGCCTTCGAGGCCGTGAAGAACGCCGTCGTGGGGCAGCGCACCATCCGGTTCGGCTACCGCACGGGCGGTGCCGGGGAGGTGCAGGAGCGGCGGGTGCAGCCCTGGGGCCTCGCCTCGTGGCACGGCCGGTGGTACCTCACCGGCTTCGACCTCGACCGGGAGGCACCCCGGGTGTTCCGGCTGTCGCGGATCGACGGCGCGGTCACCGAGGTGCGGCGGGCCGAGCCCTACACCGTGCCCGAGGACCACCGAGCGCAGGAGATGATCCGGACCACGGTGGGGGAGCAGCGGCCGCGGACCGCACGGGTGCGGGTGCGGGCGGGGCGCGGGCACACCCTGCGCCGGCGGGCCACGACCAGCACCGACGCGGGGGACTGGACCCACCTCGAGGTGCCCTTCACCGACGACGACGCCCTGGCGGACGAGGTCACCGGGTACGGAGCCGACGTGGTGGTGGAGGAGCCCGCAGAGGTGCGCGACCTCGTCGTCGCCCGGCTGCAGGGTGCCCTCGCGGCGCACGGTGGTGCCGCATGAGCGCGCGCCCACCACGCCCGCCGCAGGAGACCGCGACCGACCGGCTCGGCCGCCTGCTCACGATGGTCCCGTGGCTGGTCAACCGCCAGGGCATCGACGTCGACCAGGCCGCCGCCGACCTCGGCATCAGCCCCGAGCAGCTCGAGACCGACCTTCGGCTGCTCTACCTGTGCGGCTACGGCCAGATGCCCGACGAGCTCATCGACGCCGAGTGGGAGGGCGGCCGCGTCTTCGTCAGCAACGCCGACACCATCGCCCGCCCGCTGCGCCTCGGCCGCGACGAGGCCCTCACCCTGATGGTGGGCCTGCGCGCCCTCGCCAGCGTCCCCGGGCTGGGGGAGCGGGACGCGATCGAGCGGGCCATGGCCAAGCTCGAGGAGGCGACCGGCGCCAGCAGCGAGGCCGCCGCCCGGGTGCAGGTCGCGATCGACGAGGGCGTGGAGGCCCAGCTGCTCGCCGACGCCCGCCGCGCCGTGGAGCAGCACCGCCGCGTGCACCTGACCTACCTCGTGCCCAGCCGGGACGAGTCGACCGAGCGCGACGTCGACCCCATGCGCGTGGTCAACCTCGACTCGCGCTGGTACCTCGAGGGCTGGTGCCACCGCGCCCAGGACACGCGCACCTTCCGGATGGACCGCATCACGGCCTTGGAGGTGCTCGACGTCGACGGCACGCCGCCGCCCGACGCCCAGCTGCGCGACCTCGACGCCGGAGCGTTCACCCCACGCCCCGACGACACCCTGGTGACCCTGCGGCTCGAGCCCGGCGCGCGCTGGGTCAGCGACTACTACCCGGTCGAGTCGGTGCAGGACGCCCCCGACGGGTCACAGACGGTGACGCTGCGCACCGCTGACACCCTGTGGCTGCGGCGGCTCCTGTGGCGCCTGGGCGGCGGCGGCACGGTCGTCGCCCCCGTCGAGGTCGCCACCGCGGTGGCCCAGGGGGCGCGCGAGGCGCTGGCGGCATACGGGGCGGATCCGGACGCCACGGCGGCGGACCGGTAGGGTCGGCCGCATGTGGTGGTGGGTGCTCATCTGGGCGCTGCTCGTGGTCGTGGCGGTGGTGTACCTCGCCTCGCGGGCGTGGGCCGTCTGGGGGCAGTTCAAGGAGCTGAACGCCGAGCTGACCCGGGCCTCGGACACCGTGTCCGCGCTCGAGGCGGCGGCGGACCGCCTCCGCGACCGCTCGGCGCCGCCCACCCCGGACCTGTTCGGCGACCCGCGCCTGCTGCGCCGGGAACGCGAACGCACCCGTGCCTCGTTGAGGCAGGAGCGACGGGCCCGACAGGCGGCCCGCCGACCGGCCTGGGCGCGACACCTGGACTGAGGCGCCGACCCGGGCGCCGACACCCACGACGCGCCACGTGGACGGCGCACCACCGATGGTGGCGCGCCGCCTAGACTGGCCACGACACAGCACCACACCACGCCGGGCACCCGGCTGAAGGGAACGAACCACCATGGGACGCGGACTGTTCGAGGGATGGCACCTGATCATCCTGATCGTGTTGCTCATCGTTCTCTTCGGCTTCCGGCGGCTCCCGGACGCGGCACGCTCGATCGGGCGCTCGATGCGCATCTTCAAGTCCGAGGTGGACGAGATGAAGAACGACAGCAAGAACGGCAAGAGCGCCGCGAGCCGCGAGACCGTCAAGGGCGAGACCGTGCCCGGCACCGAGACCGACGCCGCCGGCACCTCGCCGGTGCGTGAGGACAACTCGCCCCGTACGGACAACTCCTCCGGCGCAGCCTGACCTCGACCGACACGCCCACCCTGCCCACGATGGCGTTCCGCCGTGCCCGAAACCCCGACGGGCGGATGTCTCTCGCGGACCACCTGCGCGAGCTGCGCCGGCGCGTCGTCATCGCGGCGATCGCGGTCCTGGTCCTGTCGGTGCTGGGCTGGATCTACTACCCCGAGATCTACGGCCGGCTCGCCGCGCCGTTCAACGACTACAAGAACGCGCACCCGGGCAGTGCGATCAGCCTCAACTTCGGCAACGCCACCGCGGCGTTCTCCCAGCAGCTGAGCATCTCGATCTTCGCCGGCGTCATCGTCGCCAGCCCCGTGTGGCTGTACCAGCTGTGGGCGTTCATCGTCCCGGGCCTCACCAAGAAGGAACGGCGCATCTCGCTGGCGTTCATCGCGGCCACGGTGCCGCTGTTCCTCGCGGGGTGCGCCCTGGCCTACTGGGTGCTGCCGAAGGTGCTCGCCGTGCTGTACGGCTTCACGCCGTCGGGGGCCTCGAACATCCAGCAGGTGTCGGACTACTTCTCGTTCGTCACCCGGTTCATCCTGGCCTTCGGTGGGGCGTTCCTCATGCCGGTCTTCCTCGTCGCGCTCAGCGCGATCGGGGTGCTGCCCTCCTCGGCGATGGTCAAGGCGTGGCGCCCGGCGGTCTTCGGCATCTTCGTGCTCTCGGCGATCCTGACCCCGACCCCGGACGCGTTCACGATGTTCCTCATGGCCGGCCCGCTCGTCGTCCTCTACTTCGCGGCGATCGGGGTGGCCAAGCTGATCGAGCGCGGCCGTCGGCGGGCCCGTCCCGAGTGGGCGGACGTGGCCGACGACGAGGCCTCGAGCCTGTAGCCTCCGCGCGTGGCATCCCTCCCCACAGGCGCCAGGCGGGTCGGCCTGGTCGTCAACCCGACCTCGGGCAAGAACCGCGGCATGAGCCTCGGGCTCGAGGTCGCGCACCGCCTGCGGGCGGCCGGCCACGAGGTCCTCGACCTCTCCGACGAGACGTATGCCGCCGCCCGCGACCGTGCCCTCGGCGCCATCGCGCAGGGCCTGGACGTGCTGGCCGTCGTCGGCGGCGACGGGATGGTCCACCTCGGGGTGAACCTCGCGGCCGAGAGCAAGACGCCGCTGGCCGTCATCGCGGCGGGCACGGGGAACGACGTCGCCCGCGGCCTCGGCCTGCCGGTGCACGACCCCGTGCGGGCGGCCGACCTCGTCACGACCGGCGTCCCGCGCAGCATCGACGCGGTGCGCCACACCGACGTCCACGGGGTCCACCGGTGGTATGCGGGCGTGCTGGGTGCCGGGTTCGACTCGCTCGTCAACGAGCGCGCCAACACCTGGCCGTGGCCCAAGGGGCAGATGCGCTACAACCTCGCCATCCTGCGCGAGCTGCCGCTCTTCCACGCGATCCCGTACGCCGTCACCGTCGACGGGGTGCGGCACGAGACGCGGGCGATGCTCGTCGTCGTGGCCAACGGGCCGTCCTACGGCGGTGGCATGCGGGTCGCGCCGGACGCCCGGTTCGACGACGGGCTGGCCGACGTGGTCGTCCTGCACGAGATCAGCACCATCGAGTTCCTCAAGGTCTTCCCCAAGGTCTTCTCCGGCCGCCACCTCGGCCACCCGGCCGTGGAGGTGCTGCGCGGGCGCGAGGTGACGCTCGAGGCGGACGGCATCGTGGCATACGCCGACGGGGAGCGGTTCGCCCCGCTGCCCCTCACCCTGGAGACCGTGCCGGGTGCCCTGACGGTGCTGACGCCACCCGCCACGTAGTCTCGCCCCATGGCCACCCCCGCCGAGAGGTATGCCGCGTCGGTCCAGCGTGCGGCCCGTCGTGGGCCCCAGCTCACCGCCTTCGCGGACACGCTGGACTTCCCGCTCGACCCGTTCCAGGAGGAGGCCTGCGCAGCCGTCGAGTCCGGTCGCGGCGTGCTGGTCGCCGCGCCCACCGGCGCGGGCAAGACCATCGTCGGCGAGTTCGCGGTGCACCTGGCGATGGCGACGGGACGCAAGGCGTTCTACACGACGCCGATCAAGGCGCTGTCGAACCAGAAGTACAACGACCTGGTCCGCCAGCACGGCGCCGCGAACGTCGGGCTGCTCACCGGCGACTCCTCGGTCAACGGCGAGGCGCCCGTCGTCGTCATGACCACCGAGGTCCTGCGCAACATGATGTATGCCGGGTCGACCACCCTGCGCGGGCTCGGGTTCGTGGTCATGGACGAGGTGCACTACCTCGCCGACCGGTTCCGCGGGGCCGTCTGGGAGGAGGTCATCATCCACCTGCCGCAGGACGTGCAGGTGGTGTCGCTGTCGGCCACGGTCAGCAACGCCGAGGAGTTCGGGGCGTGGCTGTCGGAGGTCCGTGGCGGCGTCGACGTCATCGTCGCCGAGCACCGCCCGGTGCCGCTGTGGCAGCACATGATGGTCGGGCAGGGCATGTACGACCTGTTCGTCGACGAGGCGTCGGCCCCGGCCACCGGTGACGGCGCGACGAGGGTCAACCCCGAGCTGCTCCAGGCCATCCGCACGACCGAGCAGCGCAGCGGCTGGGACTCCGGCGGCCGCGGGGGACGTGGGCGGGGCGGCGACCCGTATGGGCGCGGTGGGGACCGCCAGGGCCGCGGCGGCGGCCGGCAGGCCCCGGGAGGCCCCGGCGGCAACGGTGGCGGTGCCGCGCCGTCGGCCCGCGTCATGGGCGGCTCCGGTGGTCGTCCCGGTGGGGGAGCGACCCGCTCGGAGGTCGTGCGCCGCCTCGAGCGCGACGGCCTGCTGCCGGCGATCACGTTCATCTTCAGCCGGGTCGGGTGCGAGGCCGCGGTCGGCCAGCTGCTCCGCGACGGCGTGCGGCTCATCCCCGAGGACGAGGGCGACCGGATCCGCCGGGTCGTCGAGGAGCGGGTGTCGTCCCTGGCGGACGAGGACCTCGGCGTGCTCGGCTACTGGGACTTCGTGGACGGGCTCACCCGCGGCTTCGCGGCCCACCACGCGGGGATGCTGCCGACCTTCCGGGAGATCGTGGAGGAGCTCTTCACCGCCGGGCGCACCAAGATGGTCTTCGCGACCGAGACGCTCGCGCTGGGCATCAACATGCCGGCCCGGACCGTCGTGGTCGAGAAGCTCGTCAAGTTCAACGGCGAGACCCACGCCGACGTGACGCCGGCGGAGTACACCCAGCTCACCGGGCGCGCCGGCCGCCGGGGGATCGACGTCGAGGGCCACGCGCTCGTGCAGTGGAACCGCGGCATGGACCCCATGGCCGTGGCCGGGCTCGCCTCCACCCGCACGTACCCCCTGCGCTCGTCCTTCCGCCCGACCTACAACATGGCCGTCAACCTCGTGGCCCAGGTCGGCCGCGAGACCGCCCGGGAGATCCTCGAGACGTCGTTCGCGCAGTTCCAGGCCGACCGCGCCGTCGTCGGGATCGCCCGCTCGGTCCGCCGCAACGAGGAGGGACTCGAGGGGTACGCCGAGGCGATGCAGTGCCACCTCGGCGACTTCGCCGAGTATGCCGCACTGCGGCGCGAGATCGCGCAGGTCGAGAAGGAGGGCGCCAAGGCACGGTCGGCCAGCAGGCGGGCGGCGGCAGCGATCTCGCTGGAGTCCTTGCGGATCGGCGACGTCATCAAGATCCCTGCCGGTCGCCGGGCGGGCTGGGCCGTGGTCGTCGAGCCGGCGCGCACGCACCGCGGCGAGACGACCCTGCCGTCGGTGGTCACCGAGGACAAGCACCTGGTGCGCCTCACCCTCACGGACGTGCCCGCCCCCGTCGAGCCGGTCACCACCGCCAAGGTGCCTCCGCACTTCAACGCCAAGAGCCCGAAGGCCCGTCGCGACCTCGCCACCACCCTGCGCATCGCGGTGCCGCACGACCCGCCGCCGAAGCGGGGCGGCGGGGCAGGCGCTGGGGGAGGCGCCGGGCACGGCGTCACGGAGGACGAGCGGGTCGCCGACCTGCGTCGCAGGATGCGCGCGCACCCGTGCCACCAGTGCCCGGACCGCGAGGAGCACGCCCGGTGGGCCGAGCGGTGGTGGCGGCTGAAGCGTGAGACGGTCGGGCTCCAGCGCAAGGTGAAAGGCCGCACCAACTCCGTCGCCCGGACCTTCGACCGGATCTGCACCCTGCTGTCGGAGATGGGCTACCTGTCCGACGACGGCTCCGCCGTCACCGAGCAGGGCGAGCACCTGCGCCGGCTGTACACCGAGAAGGACCTGCTGGCCGCGGAGTGCCTGCGCCTCGGGGTCTGGAAGAGGCTGGACCCCGCCGGGCTCGCGGCCGTCGTCTCGGCGCTCATCCACGAGCCGCGTCGAGACGAGACCGACGTCAGCCCGCGCATGCCCACCGACGAGGTGGCCGAGGCCGTGCGCGAGATGACCCGGCTGTGGTCCGAGCTCGAGGACAGGGAGCGCGACCTCGGCCTGCCGCTGACCGGCGACCCCGACGCCGGGATGGCCTGGATGATGCACCGGTGGGCGAGCGGCCGCCGGCTCGAGGAGGTGCTGCGCGGCTCGGACATGGCTGCCGGCGACTTCGTGCGGCGGTGCAAGCAGGTCGTCGACCTCCTCGGCCAGATCGGTGACGCCGCGCCCGAGCCGCACCTGCGCACGACGTCGCGCAAGGCCGTCGACGCCGTCATGCGAGGCGTGGTGGCCGCGGACCGGCTCGACTAGCCCCCGCGACGTCGAGGGACGGCAGCGGTGCCGGACGCCGTGGTGTCGGTGGACCCGGCCAGGTTCGCCGGATGAACGTCTTCCCGCCCTCCTGCCCCTCACCCTGCGCTTTCCCGCCCCTCACCCTGCGCTTTCCCGCTCCTCACCCTGCGCCGCGGACCTGGACCGCCACCAGCAGCAGGGACGGCACGCCCTCATGCGCGCGACCGGGGGGTGGACGCCCCTCCCCGGGTTGCCGGGTCAGGGGGCGCGACGGAGGGTGGGACGGTGAGCGAACCGGCACCCGCACCCACGACCGACACCCCCGACCCACGCCGGTGGCGCGCCCTGGCGGTCTGCCTCGTCGCGGGCTTCATGACCCTGCTCGACGTGAGCATCGTCAACGTGGCCCTGCCGTCGATCGAGCGCGGGCTGCACGCCCCGACCAGTGACCTGCAGTGGGTCGTCTCCGGCTACGCCCTCGCCTTCGGCCTGGCCCTCGTTCCGTCCGGCCGCGTCGGTGACGCGACGGGGCGCCGCCGCATGTTCGTCGCCGGGGTCGTCGTGTTCGGGGTGGGGAGCCTGCTGTGCGGCCTGGCTACCGGCAGCGCGGTGCTCGTGGCGGCGCGGCTCCTGCAGGGCGTCGGCGGCGGCATGCTCAACCCGCAGGTGTCCGGCCTCATCCAGGAGCTCTTCCGCGGGGCCGAGCGGGGGCGAGCCTTCGGGATGCTCGGAGCGACCATCGGCCTGTCCACCGCCGTCGGGCCCGTCACCGGCGGCCTCATCATCTCCGCGGTCGGTGCCGACACGGGCTGGCGCTGGGTCTTCTTCGTCAACCTGCCCGTCGTCGTGGCGGCCGTGGTCCTGGCGATGCGCTGGCTGCCCGCGCCGAGCGCCAGGGAGCGTCGGCGGGAGGACCTCGACCCGCTCGGGACGGTGCTGCTCGGCGCGGGTGTGCTGGCGCTGCTGCTGCCACTCGTCGAGACCGGCCACGGACAGTCGGGCGGTCGCAGCGTCCCGGCGTGGTGGGCGGCGGTCGGAGCCGCCGTCGTGCTCGCGTTCGTGCTGTGGGAGAGGGCGTACGCCCGTCGTGGCCGTACGCCGCTGGTCGACCTGCGCCTGTTCGGGCTGCCCGGCTACTCCTCGGGCGCTGCGGTGGCCCTGGTGTACTTCTCGGCCTTCACGGGCATCTTCTTCGTCCTGACGATCTTCTTCCAGCGGGCCCTGCACTACTCGGCGCTCGTGGCGGGGCTCGCGGTGACCCCGTTCGCGTTGGGTTCAGCGGTGACGTCGTTCGTCGGCGGTCGCCTCGTCGGCCGCTTCGGGCGGTCCCTGGTCACCCTGGGGCTCGCGCTGGTGGTCGCCGGGCTCGTGGGCGCCGCGGTCGTGCTCGACCACGCCCGCACCGGCACGGGCTGGTACCTCGCCGGGCCGCTGCTCGTCGCGGGGCTCGGCAGCGGCATGGTGATCTCGCCCAACGTCACGCTCACGCTGGCCGAGGTCCCGGTGGAGCAGGCCGGCACCGCCGGGGGCGTCCTGCAGACCGGGCAGAGGATCGGCACCGCCGCGGGAATCGCGCTGGTCGGCACCGTCTTCTTCACCCTGGTGGGGGACGGCAGCCCGGCCTCCGCGGCCTCGCGGGCGCTGCTCGTCGCAACCGGTCTCGCCGCCCTGGCCCTCCTGGCCAGTGCCGTGGACCTGCTGGCGCGTCGGCGTTCGGCGCGGGCCGACGGGGACGGCCAGCCGGACGCAGGCGACGGCCCGGACCGCCCGCCCGCCGGGTCACGCGGCCTGGCGTCGTCCGACGGCCACGGACGTCCGGGCGGTACCCCCCGGTCAGCCCAGGCCGAGGGCTGACAGGATCCGGTTGACCGAGCTGGTCACGCCGAACTCGCTGGCGACCCGGCTCAGCAGCGCCGGGTCGGCCACCTCCGTCGGCAGGCTCGTGTCGACGTGGGGCACCGGTGCGTCGGGTGCCACCTGGACGACCCTGGGCGCGACGTCGAGGTAGGCCGCGCCCGCCTCCAGCCGGGCGCGCTGGGCACCCTTGAGGGCGGGGTCACCACCCTCGAGCGCCTCGCGCAGGGCAGCCAGCGAGCCGTAGGTGGTGATGAGCTTCGCCGCGGTCTTCTCGCCGATGCCGGCCACCCCGGGCAACCCGTCGCTGGTGTCGCCGCGCAGGACCGCCATGTCGGCGTACGACGGGCCGTCGGGGACGGCGTACTTCGCGAGGAGGAAGGCCTGGTCGACGAGGTCGGGGTCGCGCACGCCCCCGCGAGCCGTGTAGACCACGCGCACGCCGGCTGCGTCGTCGACGAGCTGGAACAGGTCGCGGTCGCCCGTCACGACGTCGACGGCCATCGACCCCTTGTGCCGCGCCGTGAGCGTGCCGATGACGTCGTCCGCCTCGTACCCGTCGGCGCCGAGCCGCGGGATGCCGAGGGCGGCCAGGGCGTCGGCGATGACCGGGACCTGGGGCGACAGGTCGTCGGGGACCTGCTCCTCCTCGACGCCGCCGTCGGCGAGGCGGTGCGTCTTGTAGGTCGGGATGGCGTCGACCCGGAACTGGGGGCGCCAGTCGTTGTCCCAGCAGGCGACGAGGTGCGTCGGCTCGAACTGCGTCACGAGCGAGGCGAGCATGTCCAGGAAGCCGCGGATCGCGTTCGTGGGCGGCTGTGCAGGGTCCTTGCGCTGGTCCGGCACCCCGAAGAAGGCCCTGAAGTACAGCGAGGCGGAGTCGAGCAGCAGCAGTCGGCCAGGGGAGCCGGGCGTGGTCATGGCGGACATGCTGCCACGGCCCCCTCTACGCTGTGCTCGTGGAAGACCTCGACCGTCGCATCGTCGACCTGCTGCGCTCTGACGGCCGGATGAGCTACACCGACCTCGGCAAGGCCATGGGCCTGTCCACGTCCGCGGTGCACCAGCGCGTGCGCCGGCTGGAGGAACGCGGCGTCATCAAGGGGTATGCCGCGGTGGTGGACCCCACTGCGCTCGACCTGCCGCTCACGGCATTCGTCTCGATCACGCCGCTCGACCCGGCGGCACCCGACGACATCCCCGAACGGCTGCACGGCTTCCCCGAGCTCGAGGCGTGCCACTCGGTGGCCGGCGACGAGAACTACATCCTCAAGGCGAGGGTGCGCGCCCCCGGCGACCTCGAGGAGCTCCTGGCACGGATCCGTGCCACGGCCAACGTGGCCACCCGCACCACGGTCGTCCTCTCGACCCCCTGGGAGTAGCGACCCCGCTCGACAAGGGTTGCGCGGCAACGCGCGGGACGACGACCCGAGGTGTGCCGGGCCACCGTTGGTACGGGCGCGGTCCGGCTCAGCGGGCGATCGGGGCGAACGTCCCGCCCGTGACCCGCACCAGGTCGGCCGGGTCGAGCGAGAGGTCAAGGCCGCGGCGACCACCGGACACGTAGACGCGGTCGAGCGACGCGGCGGACTCGTCGACCACGGTGGGGAGCGCCCGCTTCTGGCCGACGGGCGAGATGCCGCCGACGACGTACCCGGTGGAGCGCTCGGCGGCGGCCGGGTCGGCCATCGCCACCTTCTTCAGGCCGAGGGCGCCGGCGACGGCCTTGAGGTCGAGGGTCCGGTCGACCGGGACCACCCCGACGGCAAGACCCCGCTCGCCCTGCACCAGCAGCGTCTTGAAGACGTGCGCGGGCGGGACGCCGAGGGCCTCGGCGGCCTCGAGCCCGTAGGACGGGGCGGCGGGGTCGTGCTCGTAGGGGTGCAGGTCGTACGCGATCCCGAGCCGGGTCAGCGTGGTCGTCGCCGGGGTGCCGGCGGCCTCACGACGCTTCGCCACGGTCGGGTCCCGACGGGAGGGGTCAGCCGCGGCCGAAGCGGTTGACGAGCGACCACGTGGCCGGCAGCACGCCGGCTGCGACGGCCGTCTTGATGAGGTCGCCGACGACGAAGGGGGTGAAGCCCAGCGCCAGGCCCTTGGCCAGCCCGACGTGCGCGTAGCCCATGAGCCAGCCGACACCGAGCACGTAGATGACCGCGTTGCCGAGCAGCATCGTGCCGGCAGTGCGCAGGACCGTGCGGTCACCGCCGCGCTCGGCGAGCTTGCCCACGAGGGCCGCGGCCACGACGAACCCGACGAGGTAGCCGAAGGAGGCGAACTGCCACCCCGACCGGCCCTCGGCGAACCAGCCGACACCGGCCATGCCGGCGGCCAGGTAGAGCAGCACGCTCAGGCCGCCGCGCACGAAGCCGAGCGAGGCGCCGGTGAGCAGGACCGCGAAGGTCTGGAGGCTGAGCGGGACAGGGGTCCACGGCAGCGGGACCGAGGCCTGCGCGGACAGGGCGACGAGCCCGGTGCCGGCGAGGACGAGGACGGCGTCACGGACGAGCGACGCCTTGCCGGACACGGCGATGGCGTCGGCCAGGACACGCTTGCGGGGGAGGGCGATGGCAGTCACGGGAGCAACCTAGCGAACGGCCTGCACCACGCATACCGACGTCTCACGTCGACCACGTCACACCACCGCGCGCGGCCGTCGACCCCGCCACGCAAAACGGCAGTTGCTGGCGTGAAACGGGGCTTGTGAACTGCCGTTTCTTGCCAGCAACTGCCGTGTTGCCGCGGAGAGGGCGGTCAGACGAGGGAGGCCTCGCGGCTCGCGGCCGCGGCGACGACCGCCGCCTCGTGGGCCTCCTCGTGGCCGCCCTGCTCGCGCCACCACTGCTGGCCCGACTCGGGGAGGGTGTAGATCGGGTCGTAGTAGACGTAGTCGCGCGACAGCGCCTCGGTGTCCGCGCCCTCGATCGAGGTCCGGTAGTTCTTGCGCCAGAAGGACATGCCCTTCTCGGTGTCGTACTGGTCGACCTGGTGCACCCAGCGCTTGCCCACGAACGGCACGTCGCACACGATGCGCGGCGTCGAGAACCCGGGCAGGTAGCCCATGATCGAGTGCTGCAGGTGCTGGGCCTCGGCCAGCGAGAGCCGCCAGTGCTCGGCGAACGGGATCATGTCGCACATGTAGAAGTAGTACGGCGTGATCATCGCGTCGTCGGCGAGGGCGAAGCACAGGTCGAGCAGCTGCTCGGGGGTGTCGTTGACGCCGCGCATGAGCACGCCCTGGTTGCGCACGTCGCGCACCCCGACCTCGAGCATGGTGCGGGCTGCCTCGGCGACCAGCGGCGTCACCGACTGGGCGTTGTTGACGTGGGTGTGGATCGCGAGCGACACGCCCCGGTCGTGGGCCTTCTTCGCGACGCGGCCGACGCCCTCGACGACGTCCGGCTGCAGCCAGTGCTGCGGCAGGCCCATGAGTGCCTTGGTCGCGAGCCGGATGTCGCGGATGTTGTCGATCTCGAGCAGCTTGTCGACGAAGCCCTCGAGGTTCTTCCACGGCATGTTCGCCACGTCGCCGCCGGAGACGACGACGTCGCGCACCTGCGGCGTCTGCTGCAGGTAGGCCAGCATCGCGGCGTACCGGTCGACGGGCTTGCCCACGAGCTTGAGCTTGTCCACGACGGGCGTGGAGTTGCCGACGAGGTCCATGCGGGTGCAGTGGCCGCAGTACTGCGGGCAGGTCGGCAGCAGCTCGGCGAGCACCTTGGTGGGGTAGCGGTGGGTGAGGCCCTCGGCCACCCACATGTCGTGCTCGTGCAGGCTGTCGCGGGTGGCGTGGGGGTGGGACGGCCAGTCGGTGCGGCGGTCGCTGAAGACGGGGAGCATGTAGCGGCGCACCGGGTCGGCGTAGAACGCCCGCGTGAACTCCGCGCCGGCGGCCGGCATGGCGCCGTCGGTCGCCGGGACCATCGTGTTCATCATCTGCGGCGGGACGAGCATCGACATCGTGGCACGCTCGGCCTGGTCGCGCTCGAGGTCGGCGTAGAAGGCCTCCGTGAGCAGGTCGCCCATGAGCTCGCGCAGCTGGCGCACGTTCTTGACGCAGTGGGCGCGCTGCCACTGGGCGCTGGCCCAGTCCTGCGCGGTGACGTCCTTCCACCCGGGCAGGCGGGTCCAGTCCGGCTCCACCAGCTCGCGGTGGCGGTACGCGTAGGGCTGCTCGATCGTCGCGCTCATGCATGGCAGGATACGGGAGAAGTTCCACCGAACACGACCAGTCGCCGCAGTATTTGCGTCGCGTGTCGCTCTTGATGGGAGATTCTGTGCCGGACACCCCCTCGTCCCCGGTCGGCCTGCACCGCGTGCTCGAGCCCGCGGGCGCCTCACTGCCCCAGGGCGCGCAGCGCCTCGACGCCCGCCCCGAGCTGTGGCCGGACGAGGTGCGGATCGCGGTCGAGACGCTCAACCTCGACGCCGCCTCCTACCGCCAGCTGCACGACAAGCACGCCGGCGACGGCGCGGCGGTCCGCGCCGAGGTCCTCGACATCGTCGCCACCCGGGGCAAGATGCAGAACCCCGTCACCGGCTCCGGCGGCATGCTCATCGGCACCGTCGAGGAGGTCGGCCCCGAGTCGCCCCTCGGCCTGGCGCCGGGGGACCGGGTCGCGACGCTGGTCTCCCTGTCGTTGACGCCGCTGCTCCTCACCGACGGCCTCGCGCGCTGGGACGGACGCTCCGAGCGGGTGCCCGCCGCCGGGCACGCGATCCTCTTCGGCCGGTCCATCGCCGCGAAGCTGCCCGACGACCTCAGCCCGGACCTCGCCCTCATGGTCATGGACGTCTGCGGCGCACCGGCGCTGGTGTCGCGGGTGGTGGGGGAGTATGCCGCGCGCGGCCATGCGCCCACCGTGGCCGTCCTCGGCGGGGCCGGGAAGTCCGGCTCGCTGTCGCTCGCCGCAGCCGCCGACGCGGGGGCCGGCCGGCGCATCGCCGTCGTCCCCGTCCAGCGCGAGGCGGACCTGCTCGCCGGGACGGGCCTGGCCGACGCGGTCGTGGTCGCCGACGCCCGCAGCCCGCTCGGTCTCTCCGAGGCCGTGGCTGACGCCGGCGGCCCGGCGGACGTGACCGTCGTCTGCGTGGACGTCCCCGGCTGCGAGCAGCCGGCCATCCTCTCGACGGCCCAGGGCGGCACGATCATCTTCTTCTCGATGGCCACCAACTTCGCCGCGGCTGCGCTCGGCGCCGAGGGGGTCGCGGCCGACGTGCGCATGCTGGTGGGCAACGGCTACGTGCCCGGCCACGCGGCATACGCCCTCGACCTGCTGCGCGGCAACGACGCTGTGCGGCGCCTGTTCGAGTCGCGGCTGGACGACTGAGGCACATCCCGGGCCCCGCGGGCAAGGTCCTCGGACCCGTGGACGTGGGCGCCGTCCCGTGGTCGGATGCGGGGTATGCCTGCTGACGTGACGCCGGGATACGCCGCGGAGGACCTCGAGCTCGACCTGCGGTGGTGGGCTGCGGCCAACTACCTCACGGTCGGGCAGATCTACCTGCGTGAGAACGCGCTCCTCACCGAGCCGCTCCGCGTGGAGCACACCAAGCCACGCCTGCTCGGGCACTGGGGGACCAGCCCGGGGCTGTCGATGGTCTACGCCCTGGTCAACCGGCGGATCCGCGAGACCGGGTCGAGCTGGCTCTACGTCACCGGCCCCGGCCACGGCGGCCCCGCCCTCGTGGCGGCCGCGTGGCTGGAGGGGACGTACTCGGAGGTCTACCCGCAGGTGGGTGACGACGCGGCCGGGGTGCTGCGCCTGTTCCGCCAGTTCTCCTCCCCGGGTGGCGTGCCCAGCCACGTCAGCGTCCAGACGCCGGGGAGCATCCACGAGGGCGGCGAGCTCGGGTACGCGCTCGTGCACGCGGCCGGGGCGGCGTTCGACCACCCCGACCTCGTCGTGGCGTGCGTCGTCGGCGACGGGGAGGCCGAGACCGGCCCGTTGGCCGCGTCCTGGCGGCTGCCGCACTTCCTCAACCCGCGCCGGGACGGCGCCGTGCTGCCGATCCTGCACCTCAACGGGTACAAGATCGCCGGCCCCACCGTCCTCGGTCGCACCGAGGACGAGGACGTCGAGGCGTACCTGCGCAGCCAGGGCTGGGACCCGGTCGTCGTGGCGGGTGACGACCCGCGCGAGGTGTTCCCGGCCTTCCGGGAGGCGCTGGCGCGGGCGCACGACCGGATCCGCGAGATCCAGGACGCCGCCCGGACGGGTTCCGGGGACGGCGACGGGGACGGCCGGGCCGGCTCCGGGGAGGGCAGCGGGAGCGGGCGCGACCTGGGCGACCACCGGGCCGCGTGGCCGGCGATCGTGCTCCGGACCCCCAAGGGGTGGACCGGCCCAGCCGTCGTCGACGGCAAGCAGGTCGAGGGAACCAACCTCGCCCACCAGGTGCCGCTGGCCGGCCTGGCCGAGAACCCCGAGCACCTGCGGATGCTCGAGGAGTGGATGCGCGGCTACCGGCCCGAGGAGCTCTTCGACGGCGACGGCCGGCTCGTCCCCGAGCTGCGGGCGCTCGCCCCCGAGGGCGACCTGCGGATGTCGGCGACGCCGTACGCCAACGGCGGGAGGCTGCGCACGCCGCTGCCGATGCCGGAGCTGTCGCAGTACGAGGTGCAGGTCAGCCCCGACGGCCGTGGCCGGGAGATGGTCGAGAACACCATCACGACCGGTCGCCTCCTGCGCGACCTGTATGCCGCGACGGCGCGGCCCGACGGGGGCGGCACCTTCCGGCTGTTCTCCCCGGACGAGACGGCGAGCAACCGGCTGCAGCCGGTGTTCGAGGTGACCGACCGGTGCTTCATGGGGTGGTTGCGGGACACCGACGACCACCTCGGGCCCGACGGCCGGGTCATGGAGGTGCTGAGCGAGCACCTGTGCCAGGGCTGGCTGGAGGGCTACCTGCTGTCCGGGCGGCACGGGATGTTCGCGACGTACGAGGCGTTCGCGATGGTCTCCGCCTCGATGGCGGTGCAGCACGTGAAGTGGCTCCAGCACGCGCAGGAGCTGCCGTGGCGCGAGTCGGTGTCCTCGCTCAACATCCTGTTGACGTCCACCTGCTGGCGCAACGACCACAACGGGTTCTCCCACCAGGGGCCGGGCCTCATCGACTGCCTGCTGCCGCTGGCGCCGGGCGTGGTGCGGGTGTTCCTCCCGCCGGACGCCAACACCGCCCTGTGGATCTCCGAGCACTGCCTGTCGGGGACCGACCACGTCAACCTCGTCGTCGTCGACAAGCAGAAGCACCTGCAGTACCTCTCGCTCGAGGAGGCCGCCCGCGCCTGCTCGGCCGGTGCGTCGATGTGGGAGTGGGCCAGCACGTGCGGCCCCGACGAGGATCCGGACATCGTGCTGGCCTGCGCCGGCGACGTGCCCACCCAGGAGGCGCTCGCCGCCGTCGAGCTGCTGCGCGACCACGTGCCCGACCTCAAGGTGCGCTTCGTCAACGTCATCGACCTGATGACGCTGATCCCGGAGAACGACCACCCGAACGGGTTCTCGGACAGCCACTTCGAGGACGTCTTCACGCCGGAGCGGCACGTCGTCTTCGCGTTCCACGGCTACCCGCGGGCCATCCACCAGCTCATCCACGGCCGGGCCAACCCGGGCCGCTTCCACGTCCGCGGGTTCAGCGAGCAGGGCACGACCACCACGCCGTTCGACATGGTCGTGCTCAACCGGATGAGCCGCTTCCACCTCGCCAAGGAGGTCCTGCGGCGCGCGCGGACCCGGCCGGCGGGGTGGCGCGAGCTCAAGGACCTGTGCGACCAGCGGCTGGCGGAGCACGAGGCGTACATCCGGGAGAACCTCGCCGACCTGCCCGACATCGCGAGCTGGACCTGGAAGGGGGCGTCCGCCACCGCCGGCCGGTAGGTTCGGCGGCATGCCGAGCAGCATCTACCTCGCCGGGACGGAGGCGCGGTCGGGCAAGTCCGCCGTGGCCGTCGGCCTGCTGCACCGGCTCGCCCGGCGCGCCGGCCGGGTCACGGTCTACCGGCCCGTGGTCCGCGCGGGCGAGGCCGACGTGCTCGTGGAGACGCTGCTCTCGCTGCTCCCGTCGACCACCACGACGGCGGAGCGCGCCTGCGGGGTCACCTACGACGAGGTGCACGCCGACCCCGACCGGGCGATGAGCACGATCGTCGACCGGTTCCACGAGGTGGCGCGCGACCACGACACGGTGCTCGTCGTGGGATCCGACTTCACCGACGTGGCCGCCCCGACCGAGTTCGCCGTGAACGCGCGCATCGCGGCGAACCTCGGTGCGCGCATGCTGCTCGTCGAGCCCGCGGTCGGACGCGACCCCGAGGACGTCGCCACCACCGCCGAGCTCGCCATCACCGCCGCCCGTGAGCAGCACGCGCACGTGGCGGGGGTCGTCGCCAACCAGGTGCCGCGCGACCGGCTGGCGCGGACCGCCGAGGTGCTGGGCCGGCGCGTCGCGCCTGCCTCGGTGCACGTCCTGCCCGAGACGCCGCTGCTGCGCGCGCCCACCGTCCGCGACCTGCTCGAGGCGTGCAGGGGCACCGTCGTGCACGGAGACGACGGCCTGCTGGACCGCGAGTGCCTCGGCCTCGTCGTGGCCGCCATGACCATGCCGCACGTGCTCGACCGCCTCATCGAGGGCGGCGTCGTCATCGTCCCCGGGGACCGGGAGGACGTCGTGCTGGGCACCCTGCTCGCCCACCGCTCCAGCACCTTCCCCTCGCTGTCGGGACTGGTCCTCAACGGAGGGTTCGCCCTGACCCCGCAGGTGCGCCGCCTCATCGAGGGCCTCGACGTGCGCCTGCCCGTCATCGCGAGCGAGGGCGGGACCATGACGACCGCCACCGCCCTCGGCCAGGCGCGGGGCCGGATCACCGCCGACGCGACCCGCAAGATCGAGGCGGCCGTCGCCCTCGTCGACGAGGCCTTCGGGCCCGAGGACTGGCCCGCCCTGCCCGCCCACCCCGGCGACGGCGAGGGGGCCGTCACGCCGCTCATGTTCGAGCACCAGCTCGTCGAGCGGGCCCGGGCGACCGGGGCGCACATCGTCCTGCCCGAGGGGACCGAGCCGCGCATCCTGCTCGCCACCGAGCGGGTCCGCAGCGCCGGCATCGCGCGCATCACGCTGCTGGGCGACCCGGACGACGTGCACGAGGCCGCGCGTGCCGCGGGCGTCGACCTCACCGGCGTCGACGTGGTCGACCCCCTGACGAGTCCGTGGCGCGTGCGCTTCGCCCGCGAGTACGCCGCCCTGCGCGCCCACAAGGGCGTCACCCTCGACCAGGCACTCGACCTCGTCGCCGACGGCGCCTACTTCGGCACGATGATGGTCCACGACGGGCTGGCCGACGGCATGGTCTCCGGCTCGGTCACGACCACCGCCCACACGATCCGCCCCGCGCTCGAGGTCGTGCGGACCGCCCCCGGCGTCCACATCGTCTCCAGCGTGTTCCTCATGTGCCTGGCGGACCGGGTGCTCGTCTACGGCGACTGCGCGGTGAACCCCGACCCGACCGCAGAGCAGCTCGCCGACATCGCGATCTCCTCGGCCAGCACCGCCCAGCGCTTCGGCATCGAACCGCGGGTGGCGATGCTGTCGTACTCCACCGGCGGGTCCGGCACCGGAGCCGACGTCGAGAAGGTGCGGGCCGCGACGGCACTGGTGCGCGAGCGCGAGCCCGACCTGCTCGTCGAGGGGCCGATCCAGTACGACGCCGCCGTCGACCCCCACGTGGCCGCCACCAAGCTCGAGGGCAGCACGGTCGCGGGACGCGCCACCGTGCTCGTCTTCCCCGACCTCAACACCGGCAACAACACCTACAAGGCCGTCCAGCGCAGCGCGTCGGCCGTCGCCATCGGGCCGGTCCTGCAGGGCCTCAACCGCCCGGTCAACGACCTGTCCCGAGGTGCCCTCGTGCGCGACATCGTCAACACCATCGCCATCACCGCGATCCAGGCCGGCGACTGATGGCCGGCAACCGGGTCCTGGTCCTCAACGCCGGCTCCTCGTCCCTGAAGTACCAGGTCGTCGACGGGGCCAGCGGCGAGACGGCCGCGACCGGCCTCGTCGAGCGGATCGGCGGCGAGGGCCACCTGCGGCACACCACCGGTGACGGGACGCACGAGCAGGACGTGTCCGTGCCCGACCACGCCGCCGCCCTCGCAGCCGCGCAGCAGGCGCTGCGGGACCACGGCCCGGACCTCGACGCCGAGCCCCCCGTCGCCATCGGCCACCGCGTCGTCCACGGGGGTGCCCGGTTCAGCGAGCCCGTCCTCGTCGACGACCACGTGCTGCAGGCGGTCCGCGACCTGGCGCCGTTGGCCCCCCTGCACAACCCCGCCAACCTCGAGGGCATCGAGACGGCACTCCGCGCCTTCCCGGACCTGCCGCAGGTCGCCGTGTTCGACACCGCCTTCCACCAGACGCTGCCGCCGCACGCCCACACGTATGCCGTGCCGCGCGAGTGGCGCGAGCGGCACCGGGTGCGCCGCTACGGCTTCCACGGGACGTCGTTCGCGTTCGTCTCGCGGCGCGCCTGCGAGGTCCTCGGGAGGGAGCCGGACGACACCAACCTCGTCGTGCTCCACCTCGGCAACGGCGCGAGCGCGTGCGCCGTCGAGGGCGGGCGCAGCGTCGACACGTCGATGGGGCTCTCGCCGCTCGAGGGCCTGGTCATGGGCACCCGGCCCGGCGACCTCGACCCGGCCCTGGGCGCCTACCTGTCCCGCGCCGCGGGCCTGGACGCGACGGCATACGACAGGGCGCTCAACCACGAGAGCGGGCTGAAGGGGCTCACCGGCATCGCGGACCTGCGGGAGGTCGAGCAGCGCCGGGGGTCCGGCGACGCCGACGCCGCCCTGGCCTTCGACGTCATGACGTACCGGCTGCGCAAGTACGTCGGGGCGTATGCCGCGGCCCTCGGCCGGGTGGACGCGATCGTCTTCACCGGCGGCATCGGCGAGCACAGCGCCGCCGTGCGCGGGGCTGTCCTCGGCCGGCTCGACGTCCTGGGCGTCGAGCTGGACACCGCCGCCAACGACGACGGTCCGGCCGAGCGGGTCGTCACCACGCCCCAGAGCCGGGTCGTCGGCATGGTCGTCCCGACGAACGAGGAGCTGGAGATCGCCCGCGCCTGCCTCGAGGTGCTGGGGGAGCGGGACGGCCGGTAGCCCCCGGCGCATAGGGTGCGGACCGTGACCACCCTGTACCGCGGCGGATTCGTCTACACCCCCATCGACCCCTTCGCGAACGCGATGGTCGTCGACGACGCGACCGGCACCATCGCCTGGATCGGCGGCGACGACGCGGCGGCCGTGCACGCCGGCGCCGTCGACGAAGTCGTCGAGCTCGACGGGGCGCTCGTCACGCCCGCGTTCGTCGACGCGCACGCCCACGTGTCGCAGACGGGTGCGGGCCTGCGCGGGGTGGACCTCGGGACCGCCCGCAGCGTGGCCGAGGCCCTGAGCCGGATCGAGGACGCCGCCCGACGCGAGCGTGGGCGTCCGGTCTACGCCCCCAACTGGGACCAGGGCAACTGGGCCGACGGCCGCCCGCACACCGGCGCCGAGCTCGACCGGGCCACCTACGGCGGCGTCGTCTACAGCCCCCGGGTCGACGGCCACTCGGCCGTCATCTCCTCGGCGCTGGCGACCGCGTCCGGTGCCCGCGACCTGCCCGGCTGGGAGGGCGAGGGCCTCGTCACCCGCGACGCCCACCACGCCGCCCGCGAGGCCTTCAACGCCGCGGTCACCCCGGCCCAGCGGCAGGCGGACATCGACCTGGCACTGCGGACCGCCGCCGCGGCCGGCATCGGCCTGGTCCACGAGAACGGCGGCCGCACCCTGTCGGGCACCGACGACTTCGCCGAGGTGCTGGCGGCGGGGGAGCGCGGCGACGGCCCGCAGACGATCGGCTACTGGGCCCAGCTCGTGTCCGACGAGCAGGAGGCCCGCGACGTGGCCGCCCTCCGCGGCGCGCACGGGCTCGCCGGCGACCTCAACATCGACGGGTCCGTCGGCTCGCGCACCGCGCACCTGCGCCGGCCCTATGCCGACCGCGAGGGGCACACCGGCAACGCCTACCTCACCGTCGAGCAGGTCCGCGACCACGTCGCCGCCTGCTCCCTCGCCGGGCTGCAGGCCGGTTTCCACGTCATCGGCGACGCCGGCGTCGACACCGCCGTGGCCGGCTTCGAGGCGGCGGCCGAGCTCGTGGGGGCACCGGTCGTGGCCCGCGCCCGGCACCGCCTCGAGCACCTCGAGATGGTCTCGCGGGACGGCATCGAGCGGCTGGCCCGCCTCGGCGTCTCGGCCTCGGTCCAGCCTGCGTTCGACGCCTTCTGGGGCGGGGACTCCGGCATGTATGCCGCGCGGCTGGGCGCCGACCGCGTCCACGGCCGGGGTGAGGGCGACGCCGGCCCGATGAACCCGTTCGCCTGGATGATGGCCGCCGGCATGACCCTCGCGCTGGGGTCCGACTCGCCGGTCACCCCGTTCGCGCCGTGGGAGGCCGTGCGCGCCTGCGTCAACCACCACGACGAGTCCCAGCGGGTCTCGGCCCGCTCGGCGTTCCTCGCGCACACCCGCGGCGGGTGGCGGGCCGCCGGCTTCGACGACCGCGGCTACCTCGACCTGGGCCTGCCGGCGACGTTCGCGGTCTGGCAGGTGGGCGACCTCGTCGTCCAGGCCCCCGACGACCGGATCCAGACCTGGTCCACGGATCCCCGGTCCGGCACCCCCGGGCTGCCGGACCTCTCGCCGGGCGCACCGCTGCCGGTCTGCCTGCGCACGTCGGTCCGGGGGCGCGTCGTGCACGACACCGGGGCCCTCACTCCCTCGACCGCGGGCTGACCCGGTGCGGGTCGGCGTCGTGGGTGCGGGCGCCATCGCCGTGCCCCACGTGCGGGCCTGGCAGGAGCTCGGCGCGGATGTCCTCGTCCACTCCCGTCGCCCGCCGACGGAGTTCGCCGAGCGCCACGGCACGGCGGTGGCCGCCGACCTCGACGCGCTGCTCGCGACGAGCGACCTGGTCGACGTGTGCTCGCCCACCGACACCCACGAGGAGGTCGTGCTGGCCGCCGTGGCAGCCCGCCTACCCGTCATCTGCGAGAAGCCGCTCGCCCGCACGGCGCACGGCGCGCAGGCGCTCGTGGACGCGGCCCGACAGGCGGGGGTGCCGCTCCTGCCCGCCCACGTCGTGCGCTGGTTCCCCGCCTACGAGGCGCTCTGGGCCCGGGTGTCCACCGGGGTCCTCGGCATCGTGGAGCACGCGCGGTTCACCCGGCAGGTCCAGGCCCCACCGGACGACACCTGGTTCCACGACGGCGCCCGGTCCGGGGGAGTGGTGCTCGACCTGATGCTGCACGACCTCGACCAGGCGCTGTGGCTCTTCGGGCCGGTCCGCGCCGTGACGGCCCAGGCCCTCGACCCCCGGCAGCGGTCCGTCCGCGCGGTCCTGGCGCACGAATCGGGTGTCACGACGACCGTCGAGGCCACCTGGGGGCCGCTGGGCACGCCGTTCGCGACGGCATACGCCGTCACCGGCTCCCGGGGCTCGACCGCCCACGACACGTCGGCGGACGGGGCGAGCAGCGACGAACCGGTCGAGGGCGAGGACCCCTACCTGCGTCAGGCCCGCGAGCTGAGGGACGCCGCCCTCACCGGGGCGGCGGCCAGGGTCACCGCTGACGACGGCGTGGCCGCGGTCGCTCTCGCCGAGCGCGTCCTCGAGCGGCTGCCCTCCTAGTTCCCGCGGGCCTGGGCGGAGGCCCGGTCGTTGGCCTTCTGCAGCGCCTCGACCAGCTCCGCCTTGGTCATCCGGGAACGACCCCGGACATCGAGCCGACGGGCGAGCTCGAGCAGGTGCTCCTTGGTGGCGTTGGCGTCGACGCCACCCGCCGTCGGCGCGGACGAGCCGTAGCCCTGCTCGGCGTGGGCGTCGGACGGGCCGTGCTCCTCCTTCGGCTCCCAGTGGTCGCCGACCTTCTCGTGGGTGTGCTTCAACGCCGCGTACGCCGTGCGCTGGGCCCGCTCCTCGCTGTCGTACTGCTCCGCCGCCGAGTCGTACGTCTGCGCGTAGGTGTCCTTGGCCTTCTGGTCCGAGCGCTGCAGCGTGCTCGGCAGCTCGCTGTCCTTCGCCCGGCCCGACCTCGTCGTCTTCGGCACGACCGCCTCCCGTCCCCGCCGCGCGGTGCGGCGTCACGCCCAGCATCGCCGCGGCCGCCTGAATTGGCGACCTGGAGGTGCGGAGCGCCAGAGGATTTGCGGCTCCAACCCACCATGACCGGAAATCCTGCTCTCCACTGCTAGATTCGGCGTGTGTCCTCCCGTGTCAAGCCTGTCCTCGACCTCGATCCCGCCACCGTCCGGAAGGCCCGCTCGTTGGCCCGCAAGGCCGGCCGACCGGTCGTCCGGATGGCCCAGGAGCACACCACCGTGTCGGTGGAGCGAGCGACCCTGCGCCTGGCGGGACTCGCCGGCGCCGACCACGAGCGCGTGCCGTGGGTCAACCACCTGGTCGACCGGGTGGGTGCGGACGTCGGCCTCGAGCACGGCGTCACGACCCCCGTCTTCGACGCCCTGCGCCGCGGGGAGGCCGAGGACCTGCTGACGCTCGCGCAGAAGTCGGCCAGCGGTTCGGTCACCTTCCGGCTCCCGGAGGGCCGCGACGCCACCCGCGCGCAGAAGGCGGCGCGCTCGGCCGTCGCACGCGGCATACGCACCATCGACCGGCAGCGGGCCGCCCGCGACCGGCTCATCCGACGCCACGGCGACCCCGAGCAGCGGCCGTGGATCTACCTCATCGTCGCCACCGGCGACATCTACGAGGACATACCGCAGGCCCAGGCGGCCGCGCGCGAGGGCGCCGACATCATCGCCGTGATCCGCTCGACCGGGCAGTCCCTGCTCGACTACGTGCCCGAGGGCGCCACCCGCGAGGGGTATGCCGGCACGTACGCCACCCAGGAGAACTTCCGCCTCATGCGCGCGGCCCTGGACGAGACGTCCAAGGAGCTCGGCCGCTACATCCGGCTCACCAACTACGCGTCCGGGCTGTGCATGCCCGAGATCGCCACCCTGGCGGGGCTCGAGCGGCTCGACATGATGCTCAACGACTCGATGTACGGCATCCTCTTCCGCGACATCAACCCGGTCCGCACCTTCGTCGACCAGCGGTTCAGCCGCCAGATACACGCCCGCGCCGGCATCATCATCAACACCGGCGAGGACAACTACCTCACCACCGCCGACGCCGTCGAGGCCGCGCACACCGTCACCGTCAGCCAGCTGCTCAACGAGTACTTCGCCAAGGAGGCCGGGCTCGAGGACTGGCAGCTCGGCCTCGGACACGCGTTCGAGATCAACCCGGACCTGCCCGACAGCTTCCGGATGGAGCTCGCGCACGCGCTGCTCGCCCGCCAGCTCTTCCCGGACGCGCCGCTGAAGTGGATGCCGCCGACCAAGCACATGACCGGCGACGTGTTCCGCGGCTACCTGCTCGACGGGTTCTTCAACCTCGTGGGCGCCATGACCGGCCAGGGCATCCTGCTCGTCGGCATGATGACCGAGGCCGTGGTGACGCCGTTCCTGTCCGACCGCGACCTCGCCCTGCAGAACGTGCGCTACGTGCTCAACGCGGCCGGCGGGCTCACCGAGGACTTCCACCCGCCGCGGGACGGCTTCATCCAGACGCGCGCCCGGCAGGTCCTGGGGGAGGCCGTCGACCTGCTCGACGCGATCGTCCACGACAGCGACACCGCCGGGGACCCGCCGCTGCTGGCCGCGATCGCCGACGGCACGTTCGGCCTCATGAAGCGGCCGGCGACCGCGGGCAAGGGCCTGGACGGCGTGGTGCGCCGGGCCGAGGGCTACGACAACCCGGCCGTGACCCTGCTCGAGACGGGGGAGACCACGTGAGCACCCCCACCGCCGGCGGCGCCACCCGCCGCACCCCCGACATCGTCCGGCCCTACGGCGACACCACCGGCGACGGCATGGTGCAGGTGTCCTTCACGCTGCCCGTCCCGCACGACAAGCGGGCCGAGGGCGCCGCGCTGCAGCTGGCCGCGAAGATGGGCCTCGAGCCGGCTCTGCTCGTGCACGCCAAGGCGATGGGCCCCGACTTCACCTTCTTCGTCGTCTACGGCAGCGTGAAGCACCTCGTCGACCTGCGCGAGGTCGAGGTGGTCGAGCGCGAGTTCCCGCTGCTGAGCCCCAAGGAGGTCAACGCG
This sequence comes from Pedococcus sp. NPDC057267, assembly GCF_042668795.1. Classification (NCBI taxonomy): domain Bacteria; kingdom Bacillati; phylum Actinomycetota; class Actinomycetes; order Micrococcales; family Intrasporangiaceae; genus Pedococcus; species Pedococcus sp. NPDC057267. The sequence continues at coordinate 26,596 of NZ_JBHUYG010000026.1, forward strand.
GCGATCAAGTCCCGGCTGCGGCGCAAGCTCGTCGTCGTCGGCGCCTGCATCGGCACCGACGCCCACACGGTCGGCATCGACGCGATCCTCAACATCAAGGGCTTCGCGGGGGAGAAGGGCCTGGAGTACTACCGCGAGATCAAGGTGGTGAACCTCGGCGCCCAGGTCCTCGTGCCCGAGCTCGTGGAGCGGGCCCGGGCGGAGAAGGCCGACGCCGTCATGGTGAGCCAGGTCGTCACCCAGAAGGACGCCCACATCCACAACACGACGGCGATGAGCGCCGCGTTCCGCGAGGCCTACCCGGCCGGGCAGGTGCCCCTGCTCGTGGTCGGCGGTCCCCGGTTCGAGGAGGGGTCGGCCCAGCGCCTCGGCGTCGACCGCATCTTCGGCCGCGGCACCACCCCCGGCGAGGTGGCCAGCTACCTCGTGCACGCCCTCGCCCAGCCCAAGGAGAAGCGATGACCAGCCCCGAGGTCGGCACGACCGTCACCCACCGCCGCTACGTCCCGTACTCGCACGCCCACTACGCGGGCAACCTCGTCGACGGGGCGTACTCCCTCGCCGCCTTCGGGGACGTCGCCACCGAGATGTGCATCCGCACCGACGGTGACGAGGGCCTGTTCGCGAGCTACTCCGACGTCCAGTTCAAGGCACCGGTCCGCGCCGGCGACGTCATCGAGATCGAGGCCCGGCTGGTCCGGGCCGGCACCCGCAGCCGTGAGATGGAGTTCGAGGTCCGGGTGGTGGGACGCGGGGCGCCCGAGCGGGGCGAGTCCGCGGCCGACGTGCTGGACCCGCCGGTCGTCGCGACGACCGCCCGCGGCGTCGTGGTGGTCCCGCCCCGCGCGTCCTGACCACTCCTCGGACACCGTGGTCGGCGTGTCGTCGCGCGACACGCCGAGTTGACGGAGTCTTTACGGAGATCCTCTGCAGCACAAGCAAATTGGCGCGCCCGCATGACCTGCGGCGAAGGGCTGACGGGCTTCCGTCAGGTGGCTTGACACGGCAGGTGGCGAGGGTATGTTGGCCCTCGGTTGTTTCACCGCAACGACCGCGACAGGGGGATCCAGCACCGGGCACGGGGACGTGATGCACGGTGACGAGCGCGCGCAGTCACCGCCCGCCAGCACCACATGCCCACCCGAGCTGACACCCCGCCTCGCCGCGGTGGTGGACGACGACACGGCCCGCGCGCTCAGTAGACAACAGCGTGGGGATGGCACCCAGCCAGCCCCCTGCTGGTCCCAACGGCGGCGCGGGCCGTGCCGTGTCCTACCGTGGTGGCGTGCCGTCGACCGTCCGTCGTGCCCGCGCCCTGGCCCGGGTCCTCGCCGCCGTCCTGTCGGGCCTGCTCACGGCGCAGGCCTTCCCGACCTCGGACCACTGGTGGCTCGCCCCCGTGGGGGTGGCGCTGCTGTCGGCAGCCGTGCTCGGCGCGCGGTGGCGGCTCGCCGCCCTGGTCGGGCTGGCGCACGGCCTCGGCTTCTTCCTGCCGACCCTGTCGTGGACCGGCGTGTACGTCGGCAACCTGCCCTGGGTCGCCCTCGCCGTCCTGGAGTCGCTGTACCTCGGCGCCATGTGCCTGCTCACCGCGGCCGTCCAGCGGCCCCTGCTCGGCACCCGCTGGCGGCCGCTGGCCTACGCCGTCGTCCCGCTCGCCTGGGTGCTCCAGGAGTGGTCGCGGGGGACCACTCCGTTCGGCGGCTTCCCCTGGGCCAGGCTCGCGTTCAGCCAGGCGGACAGCCCGCTGGCGCCCTTCGCGCGGTATGCCGGCGCGCCGGGGCTGACCTTCGCGGTCGCCTGCGTCGGGGTGCTCCTGCACGTCCTCGGCCGCGAGCTGACCCACCGGCTCGGCCGCCCGCGCCACCGCGGCCCCCGCGCCGGGCGGTGGCTCCCCGCGCTCCTGGTGCTCGCTGCCGCGGCGCCCGCGGTGGCAGCCGTGGCCACCACGCCGCCCACGGACGGCCGCCGGGTCTCGGTCCTGTTCGTGCAGGGCAACGTCCCGAAGGCCGGCCTGGACTTCAACGCCGAGCGCCGCAAGGTGCTCGACAACCACGTGCAGGCGACCGTGCGCGCCACAGCCCACGAGGCGACCCCGCCGACCCTGGTCGTCTGGCCGGAGAACTCCTCCGACATCGACCCGCTGGAGAACCTCGACGCCGCCGCCGACATCCGGCTGGCCGTGGCGACGGCCAGGGCTCCGGTCCTCGTCGGGGCGGTCCTCGACGGCCCCGGCCGGTACGTCTCCAACGCCTCGCTCTTCTACCGCCCCGGCGGGGGCGCGCCCCAGCGGTACGTCAAGCAGCACCCGGTCCCGTTCGCCGAGTACATCCCGTACCGCTCGTTCTTCCGGAACTTCAGCGACAAGGTCGACCTGGTCGCCCGCGACTTCACCAAGGGGGACCGACCCGGCGCGTTCGAGGTCCCGGTCAGCGGGAGCCGCCCGTACTGGATCGTCCCGACGATCTGCTTCGAGGTCGCCTACGACGGCCTGATGCGGGACTCGACCCTGCAGCCGGGCAAACGCGACAGCGTCCTGGCCGTGCAGACCAACAACGCGACCTTCGGGTTCACCGCCGAGTCCGAGCAGCAGTTCGCGATCAGCCGGATCCGCGCGATCGAGCACGGCCGCTCCATCGTCCACGTGTCCACCGTCGGCGTGAGCGGCTTCATCGCCCCCGACGGAACGTACGTCGACAAGACCTCGTTGTTCACGCAGGCGGCCCGGTACGGCTCGCCGGTCGTGCGCACGGAGGTCACCCCGTCCGACCGCATCGGACCGCTGCCGGAGTATGCCGCGGGGCTTGCCACCCTGCTCCTGCTGGGGTTGGGACTGTCGCTGGGTCGCCGGAACGCTAGGGTCGGGCGCACTGCCGCCGGCCCGTCCGAGCCGGCCGACCACGAGAGGGAACGCGTCGTTGTCTGACCGCACGATCGAGCGGGTGCTGGTGTGCATCCCCACCTACAACGAGCGCGAGAACCTGCCGGTCGTGGTCCGCAGGCTGCGCGCCGCCGTCCCCTCCGCCGAGATCCTCGTCCTGGACGACAACTCGCCCGACGGCACCGGCCAGGTGGCCGACGAGCTCGCGGCCGCCGACCCGCTCGTGCACGTGCTGCACCGGGCCGGCAAGGAGGGCCTGGGCCGCGCCTACCTCGCCGGGTTCGCCTGGGCGCTCGAGCGTGGCTACGACGCCGTCGTGGAGATGGACGCCGACGGCTCCCACCAGCCCGAGCAGCTGCCGGCCCTCCTCTCCGCCGTGCAAGACGGCGCCGACCTGGTCATCGGGTCCCGCTGGGTGCGGGGCGGGTCGGTCGTCAACTGGCCGCTGCACCGCAAGGCGCTGTCGGTGGGCGGCAACCTGTACATCCGGGTGCTGCTCGGCATGCCGGTCAACGACGCGACCGCCGGTTACCGCGTCTACACCGCTGACGCCCTGCGCAAGATCGGCCTGCACGACGTGGCCTCGCAGGGCTACTCGTTCCAGACCGACCTCACCCGCCGGGCGGTCCTGCTCGGCATGCGGGTCGTCGAGGTGCCCATCACCTTCGTCGAGCGCGAGGTGGGCGACTCCAAGATGAGCGGGGACATCATGCGCGAGTCGCTGCAGCGCATCACCGTGTGGGGAGTGCACCACCGGGCCGACCAGCTGCGCCGGCTGCGCCGCAGGGAGGCCACGTGGCACCAGCTGTAGGACCGGCTGCGCGCGGACGCCGCCGCCGCCCGCGGTGGCTCGCCGTGGTGTTCGTGCTGCTGCTGGTCGTCCCGATCCTGGAGATCGCGACGATCATCGCCGTGGGCAAGGTCATCGGCGGCTGGCAGACCCTGGTCCTGCTGCTGCTGGAGTCCGCGCTGGGCGCGTGGCTGGTCCGCCGGGAGGGTGCCCGGGCATGGCGGGCCCTGGTCACCGCGCTGAACACCGGACAGATGCCGAGCCGCCAGCTCGCTGACGCGGCCCTCGTCCTGGTCGGGGGCACGCTGCTGCTGTCGCCGGGCTTCCTCACCGACGTCGTCGGCTTCTTCCTCATCCTGCCGGTGACCCGGCCACTCGCCCGGCGGGCGCTCGAGGCGGTGGTGGCGCGCCGCGTGCTTCGCGGCTTCTTCGGCGGCCGCGGTCGCGGCGGAGGGCCGCCGGACGTCATCGAGGGCCAGGTGCTCTGAGCCCGGCCCGGCGGAGGCCGCGTACACACGGCGAAGGCCGCGCCCCGGGCGGGGACGCGGCCTTCGTGGTGCGTGTCAGGCGGTGCGCTTGCGGCGCGGCTTCTCGCCACGCGACTCGCGCAGCAGCGTCAGCCGCTCCTCGAGCAGCTCCTCGAGCTCGGGGATGCTGCGGCGCTCCAGGAGCATGTCCCAGTGGGTCCGCTGGTGCTTGACCGGCTTGTGCTCGGGCTCCGGGCCGTCGACCAGCCGGGCCTCCTCGCCGCACCGGCACTCCCAGGTGGGCGGGATCTCGGCCTCGATCGAGAAGGGGAGCTCGGTGCGGTGCCCCTGCGGGCACACGTACGCGGTGATCTGCCGTTCGCTCGGCACGACGTGCTCGTCGGTCTCCAGGCTGTGCGAGACCATCCGGCTGCCGCGGAGGGTGCGTTCTGCCATGAGGGGTTCTCCCAACGTATGGTGTCCCTGCCCGCTCGGATTCGGTCGGGGCTCCCGGGATTCGTTGTCGTCAACGCCGCGGATCGGCCGAATGTTCCGGCTGCGTCTACCCCTGAGGACGGACTGCGAGGTCGGGACGTTGGCTGCTGTGACGCAGATCACACGACCTGGGGCACCTCGTTGCCGGCGTCGAGGATTCCCTGGCGCACGTCGACCCGGCGCAGGAGCACGAACCCGGCCACGAAGAAGACGATGAGCGCCACGATCGCCGGGCGGTAGGAGCCGGTCAGCTGGTGGACGAGGCCGAACAGCAGCGTCCCGAACCACGACGTCCCGCGCTCCATCGCCTGGTAGAAGGCGAAGAACTCCGCCTCCCGCGCCTTCGGCACCAGCTGGCTGAACAGGGACCGGCTCAGGGCCTGGCTGCCGCCCAGGACGATGCCGATGAGGATCCCGAGGACGAGGAACGGGACGAACGCCCTGGCCGGGAGGAAGAAGGCGGCCACGACGATCAGCGACCAGGCGACGAGCGACCCCAGGACGGTCCGCCACGCGCCGTGGCGGCGCGCCAGCCGGCCGAAGAGCAGCGCTCCGCCGAAGGCGACGAACTGCACCAGGAGGATCAGGGCGATCAGCTGGCTCTGCTCGAACTCGAGCTGCTCGGCGCCGTAGAGGCTGCTCGAGGTGATGACGGTCTGGATGCCGTCGTTGAAGAACAGGTAGGCCGCCAGGAACAGCAGCGTCTGCGGGAAGGCCCGCATGTCGCGGAACGTGTGGCCGAGCTGCACCCAGCTGCCCCGCACGATGCCCGCCGTCGGGGCGTCGTTGCCGCGGATCCCGGCGCCCCGCAGGTCCCACAGGCCCTTGACGGGGATGATCGTGAACACGCCCCACCACAAGCCGGCCGACATCAGGCTGATCCGCACGGCCGTGCCCTTGTCCACGCCGATGAGGCCTGGCGCCGAGACGACCAGCAGGTTCAGGGCGAGCAGCAGCCCGCCGCCGAGGTACCCCAGGGCCCAGCCCTTGGACGAGACCTCGTCACGGTCGTCGGGGCTGGCGATGCGGCACAGGATGGCGTCGTAGACGACGAGCGAGGACCCGAGGGCGATGGTGGCGAGGATCATCATCCCGGCGCCGAAGCGCCAGTTCTGGCCGTTGAGGAAGAACAGCAGGGACGCGGCCACCGCGCCGGTCCAGGCGAACGCGCCGAGGAGCCGGGCGGGGCGCGGCGTCCGGTCGGCGATGGCCCCGACGAGCACGAGCAGGACGGCGGACAGGATGGTCGACAGGGTCACCGTGTAGGACGCCACCGAGCCGGGGTCCAGCGGAGCGGTCAGGACCAGCAGGACCGAGCCCACGCCGACGGCGCCGAGGGAGATGCCGAACGGCAGGGGAGCGGGGCGGTCGCGCACGAGCTGGGCGACACCGGCGACCAGGAGCAGCAGGCCCAGCACCGTCAGGGCCAGCCCTCCCCGCCAGACCCAGCCCGGCAGGTGGGCGGCAGCGGGGACGACGTGCAGGTTCACGGCGCACCTGAGGTCGGTGTCCTGGTCGGGGCAGGCAGCCTTCTTCGCGACGGTGGTCAGGTACGGCCCGAACAGCACCGTGCCGACCGTGGTGACGAACGCGGAGTTGGCCCAGTCGTACCAGTACCAGGGGCGCTTGTACCGGTCGGTGTCCGCGTAGAGCGCGTCCGGGGCGGACGCCTGTGTCGTCATGCGTGAAGGGTGGCACAGCGGGTCGGCGCGACCATGCGTATTGGTACCCAAACCCCGGGGGGCGCGTCGCTCCCCGGGGTCAGCCGGCGAACTCCCAGTGCCACGGCTCGGGCAACGCGCCCTGCGGCTCGGCCCAGTTCGGGTGGAACCAGCCGTAGAGGGGTGCGTTCTGCACCATCCACAGGTGGGCGGGGTTGCCGAAGTCCTCGACCCCGCCGCACAGGTCGACCGCGAGACCGCGACCGTGCTCGCTCGTACCGGGCTCGGCCGCCCACTTGCCGCGACTTGCCTTGACCGCCACCTGCTCGGCGTACGAGCGGTAGGAGTCCGTGATGCACAGCGGCTTCCCGGTGTCCTTCTGGTACGCGAGGCTCATCTGGTTGAAGGCCGCGGCCGCGCTCGGTCGCAGGCTCTGGCTGGGGTCACCCACGAGCGGGCACAGGCCGGCCGCGGGGATCTGCCCGTTGGGGTAGTCGGTCTCGTTGGTGCTGCATGGCTTCACCGAGCCGTCCGCCGACACCCCGGGGACGACCAGGGCCTTGCGCAGGCGCCGGAACGCCTCGACCGCGACCGGGTCGCCGCTGCCCAGGAGCAGGCCGGCGACGGGCCCTGCCGTCGAGACCTGCTCCGCGTGCAGGGCCCTCGTGGTCTCGAGCTGCGACCTCTGCTCGGCGATGACCACGTCGAGCTGGTCCTTGGCGGCCTTCGCGGCTGCGGCGGCCTCGGTGGCCCGCGTGCTGGCCTCGACCGCACGCACGGCTGCCGACCGCTGCAGCTCGGTCTGGTCCTGTACGCGCGCGAACGCCCCCGCCCTCAGGTCGCTCAGGTACGACAGCTGCGCGGCGCTGTCGCTGGCCTCGGCCGGCGGCTTGCCCAGGGTGTCGAGCAGCGCGCCCACGTCCGTGATCGTGCCGCCGGTACCGGCATACGCGAGGTAGGCCCACTGCGCGAGGGCCCGGCGGTCCTCGCCCATCTGGCTGCTCAGGCGCTGGTACAGCGCGACGTCCCGCGCGGATTCCGCGCGGGCGGCGCGCTCCTGCGTGCTGGCCTCGGAGTACTGCTGCAGCAGGGCGTTGGCCTGGACCGCCAGGCGCGACAGCTTCTCGGCCGCCGCCGCGATGCCGGCGTTGCTGCGGCCGAGGTCCGCGGTCAGTGCGTCCGCCCTCGCGACCTGGGCCGCGACGTCGGCGGCGCTGAGGGTCCGTTCGCCCGCGGCGCCGGGGGTCGCTCCGGCCCTCCCGCTGACGCCACCCGTCCCCACCGTCGGCCCCGACCCCGGCGTCGACACGGTGCCGGTCGCCCCGCTCGGTCCCGTCGTGGGACCGGGCGGAGCAGTGGTGGGTGTGGCTGGTGTGACCAACGGTGTCGATGAGGCTGCCGGCACGGCGTGTGCCGGTCCCACCCCTGCCAGCGCCACGGCCGCAAGTGCTGCTGCCGCGAGGCCGGCGCGTCCACCCAACCGCGCCACGACTCGTCCTGTCTCCACCCCCGCCGCCGGACCCGCCGGCGGACGAACTGCCATCGTGCAGGACCCTAGCCCGACCTGCACGGATCGCGTCTCCTGCGTTTGGTCGAGTGGGGGTCGACCGGTCGGTCACTCCTGCCCGGGCGCGAGCTCCTTGACCATCAGCGCGACCTGGTGGCCCCGCGGCCCAAGGGTCCCGACCTCGACGAAGCCGCGTGCCCGGTGGAACGCCAGGGACGGCTCGTTCGGCGGGTCGACGTTCACCTCGAGCGCCAGCCGTCCGGAGTCCGCCGCCCGCGCCTCCACGAGGTCGTAGACCTGCGAGGCCAGGCCGCGGCGGCGGAACCTGTCGTCGACGACGATCCGGTCGAGGTAGAGGAAGCCGTCGCCGTAGCGCTGCGCGAACCAGCGGTAGTTCTCCGAGTCGTAGGCGCTGCCCGGGCCGAAGGTGAGGACGAACCCGGCCACCTGCTCGTCGGCCGTGATGACGTCGGCGCGCTCGCTCCACCCGACCAGCCGCTGCAGCCTCGCCTCGTCGAGGGGGGACAGCAGCTCGACGTGCGTGGCGTTGAGGTGCAGCACGGCCGGGACGTCCTCCTCCCTCAGGGGACGCAGGAGGTCGCCGGCAGGGGAGGGGAGCGGGGGAGCGGGTGCCATGGGGCGAGTGTGCCACCCATGACAGATGTCACTTCCGCGCACGTCAGGGGGTTGCGTAGCCTCCCGCGTTCACCCTCTCCGCACGACCGTCAGGAGCTCGTGACATGAGTCGACCCATCCACCACGAAGGGGTCGGCCCGACCGCACCCCGCACCCGGCGAGGGGCGGTGGTCGCCGGCGTCGCGACCCTGGCACTCACCGCAGCCGCTGTCTGCGTGGCGGCCCCCGCCAGCGCCCACGGCACCGACGACCACCACGGCCAGCAGGACCGGCGGGACCAGCGGCTCTCACCCCGGACCCACTTCACCATGAAGGACGACGGGTCCAGTGGCTACACGACGAGCGGTGAGGGCATCCCCAACATCGACTCGGTCAAGAAGACCATCTACGCCTACTACGGCGACCCCAAGGGCACCGGTGCCGCGAACCCGACCGACTCGCCGTACGTGCGCGAGATGGCGGGCATCCTCGCCCGGGAGCGCCAGCAGCTGCCCCGCCTGCTCGCCGATGCCAAGCGCCACCACGAGAAGCCGGCCATCGTCTTCGACGCCGACGACACGACGCTGTGGACGTACCAGATGGAGGTGGGGGACATGAAGTTCGTCTTCACCCCCCAGGCCCAGCAGCCCTGGATCGACGGGGAGAAGATGCCCGCCGTGCCAGGCATGGTCGACTTCGTCAACGACGCCCAGGCCATGGGCTTCACCGTCTTCGGCCTCACCGGGCGCAGCGACAGCCAGAAGGCACACACGCTCGGCAACCTCGCGAAGGTCGGGTACACGGCATTCACCGCGGACCGCTACTTCACGAAGTTCAACTCCGGCACGACGCCGCCGGCCTACCTCACCTGCGCGGCCGTGACGACGTGCACGACCGTCGAGTACAAGGCGGGCACGCGCAAGCACATCGAGCAGGACCTCGGGTACGACATCGCCCTCAACGTCGGCGACCAGTTCTCCGACCTCCAGGGCGGCTACGCCGACCACTGGCTCAAGCTGCCGAACCCGACCTACTACCTGCCGTCGCCCGACCTGCCCGGCGTCAAGGAGCCGTGGCTCGCACCGCGGACGCACTTCACCATGGAGCCGGACGGCTCGAGCGGCCTGACCCAGGGTGGTGAGGGCATCCCCAACATCGACTCGGTCAAGAAGACCGTCTACGCGTACTACGGGGACCCCAAGGGCACCGGCACGGCGGCCACGACCTCCTCGCGCTACATCTCCGAGATGGCCACGATCGAGAAGCAGCAGCGCACCCGGCTGCTGCAGACCTGCGCCACCGAGGCGCAGGAGGGCCGCAAGCCGGCGGTCGTGCTCGACGCCGACGACACCACCCTGTGGGGCTACAACATGGAGGTCGGTGACATGCACTTCGTCTTCACCCCGGCCGCCCAGGCGCCCTGGGTGAACGAGGGCAGGTTCCCGGCGACGCCCGGCATGGTCGACCTCGTCAACGCGGCCGCTCAGGCCGGCTGCACCCTCGTCGGCCTCACGGGTCGCAACGACACCCAGAAGGACGCGACCCTGGCGAACCTCGCCAAGGTCGGCTACCAGGGCTTCACGCCGGAGACCTACTTCACCAAGTGGGTCAGCGGCTCGACCCCGCCGTCCTGGGTGACGACGTCGGACTGCGTGGCGTACCCGAGCTGCACGACGATCGAGTACAAGTCGACCGTCCGCAAGCACGTCGAGGACGACCTCGGGTACGACGTCGTGGCCAACTTCGGCGACCAGTTCAGCGACCTCATCGGCGGGCACGCCGACCGCACGGTCAAGCTGCCGAACCCGATGTACTACCTGCCCTGACCCCCGGCCGGCTGCCTCGAGCAGTCGTCCACGGACCCAAGCAGTCGTCCACAGGCCCAGCCGCGGCCGGTCCCCGTCCACAGGGGATCCGGCCGCGGCTGGTGTCGTCCCGGGCCCGGACGGGACCATCGAACACATGATCGAGACAGGGGAGTGGGCCAACGAGGTGCGCCTCGTGGGCCGGGTGAGCGGCGGCAGCCAGGAGCGTGAGCTGCCCAGCGGGGACGAGGTGGTGTCGCTGCGCCTCGTCGTCCCGAGGACGGGTCGGGCGCCACGGAAGGCGGCAGCCAGCGTCGACACGATCGACGTCGCGTGCTGGACGACCCGGGTGCGCCGGACCGCGCGCGGCCTGGCCGACGGCGACGTGGTCGAGGTCGAGGGCGCGCTGCGGCGACGGTTCTTCCGCGCCGGGTCCGGAGCCGTCAGCCGGTACGAGGTGGAGGCGACGACCCTGCGCCGCGTCCGCCGCTGAGCCGACGAGCGCGGCCCCGGGCACTCAGCCGTCGATCGACAGCTGCACCCGGGCCACCTCTGCGGCAGCCTGCACGATCATGGCGCGATACCGGATGTGCTCGTGGTCCACGTCGTAGGCCCGGTAGGCGTCGGCGTCGGCCCAGTCGTTGCTGATCGCGGCGGACCAGCCGCCGGCCCGCAGCCCGAGGTCCAGGCCGACGTGCACCGACACCTGGCCCGGCATCCGGAGTGAGGCGACGCCGTCGAGCCCGGCACGCAGCAGCGCCCAGTCGGCGTCCGCTGCGTCGGGAGCCATCCTGATGAGCACGAGGTTGCGGATCACGGTGACGAGCCTAGGCGCCTGCCGGGAAGGTGCACGGTTCACGGAGATATCGCGCCGATAATCGACATTATGTCATTTCGGCGTTTCGGAGAGCGGGTGCTCCGACGACCGCCGGGGTCGCCACTACCCTGCTCCGGTGCAGTGCGACTACTTCGATGCCGGGGTGTGCCGCTCGTGCACGTCCATGGGCGTCCCGTATGCCGTGCAGCTCGCCGACAAGGACGCGTCCGTGCGGTCGGCACTGGCCGCACTCGTCGACGGGGCGCTGTGGCTCGAACCGTTCTCCGGGCCGGAGTCCGGCTTCCGCAACAAGGCCAAGCTCGTCGTCGGCGGGCGCCGTGGCGCCCCTGAGCTGGGCATCCTCGACGGCCGCGGCGGTGTCGCGGACCTCACGCGGTGCGGGCTCTACGAACCAGCGCTCGCCGCCGCCGTCCGGGCGCTACCGGGTGTCGTCGCCCGCAGCGGCCTGACGCCGTACGACGTGGGCCGCCGCTCGGGCGAGCTCAAGAACATCCTGGTGACGGCCTCCCCCGACGACGAGCTCATGGTCCGTTTCGTGCTGCGCTCACCTGGGCAGCTCCCCCGCCTGCGCGAGGCGCTCGACGACCTGCGCACGACGCTCCCCGGGACCACGGTCGTCACCGCCAACCTGCTCCCGGAGCACAAGGCCGTGCTCGAGGGCCCCGAGGAGGTCGTCCTCACCCAGGCCGACTCGCTGACGATGCGGGTGGACGGCGTGGGACTCCACCTGCGCCCCCAGAGCTTCTTCCAGACCAACACGACGGTCGCCACCGGCCTGTACCGCCAGGTGACGGACTGGGTGTCCACCCTGCGCGCCACGGTCCTGTGGGACCTGTACTGCGGGGTCGGCGGCTTCGCGCTGCACGCCCTGCGCGCCGGCGCCGTCGGCTCGGTCCGCGGGGTCGAGGTCTCCCCCGCCGCCGTCGACAGCGCCAACCGCACCGCGCGGGAGATGGGCGCCGCGCCCGGGATCGCGGTCTTCGAGACGGGTGACGCGACGCAGGACCTCGGGCCGGCCCGGGACGCTTCCACACCCTCCGAGCCGGCGGGAACCACACCGGGCTCCCCCGAGGTCCTCGTCGTCAACCCCCCGCGGCGGGGCATCGGGGCCGACCTCGCGTGGCGGATCGAGCGCTCCCCCGACCTGCGCCACGTCGTCTACTCCAGCTGCAACGTCACGACACTCTCGCGCGACCTTGCCGCCATGCCGTCCCTGCGCGTGCGCTCGGCACGGCTCTTCGACATGTTCCCGCAGAGCTCCCACCACGAGGTGGCGGTCCTGCTCGAGCGGGTGTGAGTCCGTGACCGGACGCTCAGACCGCAGCCTGGCGGCGCACCATGACCTCGCGCTCCTCCGGGGTGGTCCCACCCCAGACGCCGTACGGCTCGCGCACCTTGAGCGCGTGCGACAGGCACGCCTGCACGACCGGGCACGTGGCGCACAGCGCCTTGGCCGCCGCCTCCCGGGCCATCCGGCGCTTGCCACGCTCGGCCTCACCGAAGAAGAACTGGTCCGGGCTGCTGCTCCGGCACGCCCCCTCCAGCTGCCAGTCGTAGTTGTCCATGAGGGGCTTCGGCAGCCGCTTGATGTTGCCCACGTCCATTGGGTGTCCCGTCCTGTTCGCTGGTGGAGAACTTCGTCGGTGCGGAAAAATCTTGGCACAACCTGTTCAGGTGTGTGTCAGCAACTTATGCAAAACCGCTTCACTATGCAAGACCCTCGAATAAGTTCTAGAGTGGGGCATGCCCGGAGAACCATGCAGACGGTGACAGGAACCCGTCGACAGGGACACCGGTCGCCAACTGTGAGGAGTGGTACCGCGTGACCTCCGGAACCGACCGCAACCCGGACGCCGTCGTGCGCCCGGCGTCGGAACCGACCGCCGACACGACGACCTCCACCGACCTGGACTGGTCGGTGGGTCGGGTGGCCGACCGTCTCGGCATCCCCACGGCCACGTTGCGCACGTGGGACCGGCGCTACGGCGTCGGCCCGTCCCAGCGCACCGCTGGTGGTCACCGGCGCTACTCCGAGGAGGACATCCGCCGGGTGCGGGTCATGTCCCGCTTCATCGACAAGGGCGTCCCGGCGCAGTCCGCTGCCCGGGTCGCGTCCGCCATGGACACCACGCGCCTGCAGATCGAGACCGCCGAGGACCACCCGGTCGACGTGGGCGGCGACCGCGGGCGCGTCGCGGCGATCACCAGCGCGGCGCTGGCGCTCGACCCCGAGTCGCTGTCGCGCCTGTACCAGTCCACGCTGCGCGAGCGTGACCTGGTGAGCGCGTGGACCGACGTCTTCGCACCGGCCATGCGCGAGATCGGGGAGCAGTGGGGCAGCGGGACGCTCGGCGTGGAGTCCGAGCACCTGGCCAGCGAGATGCTCGTCACCGAGCTGCGGGCCGTCATCGCGGCCAGCCGCCCCCAGCGGGTCCACCAGGACGTCATCCTGGCCAGCGCGGACGAGGAGCAGCACTACCTGCCGCTCCTCGCGCTGCAGGCAGAGCTCGCCCGCCAGGGCCTCGGCGTCTCCTACCTCGGGCCGCGCATGCCCACGCACGCCCTGAGCTCGGTGATGCGCACCCGGCGCCCGGACCGGGTGTTCCTGTGGGCGTCGCTGTCCCGGGCGAGCAACGAGCCGATCTGGCAGACGCTCAACGTCATCGACCACCCGATGCTCCTCGTCATCGGCGGCCCGGGCTGGCCCGACAACACTCCCCCGGTCTCGCCGCACGTAACCGTGGCCCGGGCGAACGACCTCGCCACCGCCGCGAGCCTGCTGGTGCACCCTCCCGGGTCGCGTTCCTGACCGGTGCTCGTACGGTGTGTCCATGGCGACCCAGGACCTCACCTACCAGCTCAACGACGGCACCACGGTGCCCCTCATCGGCTTCGGCACCTACCCCCTGCGCGGGGAGGAGGGCATCGCGGCGATGACGAGCGCGATCGAGGCCGGCTACCGCTACCTCGACAGCGCGGTGAACTACGAGAACGAGGCCGAGGTCGGTGAGGCCCTGCGCCGCAGCGGCATCCCGCGCGAGGAGGTGCGGCTGGCGACCAAGGTGCCCGGCCGGTTCCACGCCAAGGACCTGGCGCTGCGCTCCCTCGCGGACTCCGCCCAGCGCCTCGGGGTCGAGCAGATCGACGTCGCACTCATCCACTGGCCCAACCCCAGCCGGGACCTCTACCCGCAGGCCTGGCAGGCACTCGTCCAGGCCCAGCGCGACGGCCTGGTCCGCACCATCGGCGTCAGCAACTTCACCCGGGCGCACCTCCAGCGCATCATCGACGACACCGGCGTCGTACCGGCGCTGAACCAGGTCGAGCTGCACCCGTACTTCCCCCAGCAGCAGCTGCGGGCGACCCACGAGGAGCTGGGGATCCGCACCCAGGCCTGGAGCCCGCTGGGCAAGAACCCCACGCCGTTCCACGAGCCGGCGGTCGCCGAGGCGGCCCGGGCCCACGGCGTGAGCCCGGCGCAGGTGGTGCTGCGTTGGCACGTCCAGCTCGGCTCGATGCCGCTGCCGAAGTCGGGGACGCCGGCGCGCCAGGCGGAGAACCTCGACGTGCTCGGGTTCGAGCTCACCGAGGCCGAGGTGGGTGCGATCAGCGCCCTCGAGCGGGCCGACGGGCGACGCTTCGGCGGCGACCCCGACACGCACGAGGAGATGTAGCGCCGGTGGACCGGCAGGGGCAGGCCTGGGTGGGGACGTCCGGGTGGCTGTACCCGCGGTGGCGCGGCGACTTCTACCCCGAGGGCCTGCGCCAGCGCGACGAGCTGGCCTACCTCGCCGGACGGGTCACGTCGATCGAGGTCAACGCCTCGTTCTACTCGCTGCGCCGCCCCAGCACGTATGCCGCGTGGCGCAGCGCTGTGCCCGACGGCTACCCGCTGGCGGTCAAGGGCGGGCGCTTCGTCACGCACCTCAAACGGCTGCGCGGGGTGGAGACGGGGCTGGCGAACTTCTTCGCCTCGGGGCCGCTGGCGCTCGGGCCGAGCCTGGGCCCGATCCTGTGGCAGCTCCCCGAGTGGGTGGAGTTCGACGCCACGCTGGTCCGGGACTTCCTCGACCTGCTCCCCCGCACGACGACGGCCATGGCCGCCCTCGCCCGGCGGCACGACGACAAGCTCACCGATGACCGGGTCCTCACCAAGCCCGGGACGCACCGTCCCGTGCGGCACGCCCTCGAGCCACGCCACGCCTCCTTCGACACCGACGAGGCGCGGGCGCTGCTGCGGGACGAGGACGTGGCCATGGTGCACGCCGACACCGCCGGGCGGTTCCCCACCATCGGCGACGGGACGGCGTCGTTCCACTACGTGCGGCTGCACGGGGAGAGACGTCTCTACGGAGGCGGGTACTCCGACGCCACGCTGGAGTCCTGGGCCGAGCGGCTGCACCGGTGGACGGCCTCGGGTGAGGACGCCTACGTCTACTTCGACAACGACGCAGACGGTCGTGCGCCCTACGACGCGGTGCGCCTCATCGACCTGCTCGGCGACCGCGCCACGGCGGCGGCTCCCACCCCCTAGGCCCCGGTCTCCGGTGCTCCGGGAGCGGCGGGCGAGGCGGCGCCCGGCTGTTGCGGGCCGGCCGCCTCCGCGGCCTGCCGCAAGAGGTCCACCACCTCCTCGTCGACATCACCGGCGCCGGACAGCTCCAGGTGGTGCATCCAGGTCCCCGGCGAGGGGTGCGCCACCTCCTTCACCCTGGGATGGGTCAGCTGTCGCGGCAGCGCCACGGAGAGCACCAGGGGCACTGTGCTGCGGACGTACTGGCCCGGCCGCCAGGCGTACGCGAAGCCTCGGCGCCGGGCCCACGCCACCTGGCTGCGGGTCACCCGCTCGCGCGCGCCGCCCAGCTCCTCGACCGCGCCGCGCACGGCCCGGTACACCTCGAGCGACTCGGGATGACCGGCGAACAGCTCCTCGGCCCCTCCGGGGAGCTCCTGCGCACGTGACTTCGCCACGACGGGCTCACTCGAACGGGGTGGGGTCCCCCGCGCCGACCCGGGTGACGACCGGCGTCCCGTCGGAGTAGTCGACGACGGTGGTCGGCTCGGTGCCGCACTCCCCCGAGTCGATGACCGCGTCGACGAGGTGGTCGAGCTCGTCCTTGACGACCCAGCCCTCCGTCATCGGCTCCTCGTGCCCGGGCAGGATCAGGGTGCTGGACAGCAGCGGCTCCCCCAGCTCGTCGAGCAGCGCCTGCACGACCCGTGAGTCGGGGATGCGCACGCCGACCGTCTTCTTCTTGGGGTGCAGCAGCCGGCGGGGCACCTCCTTGGTGCCGGGCAGGATGAAGGTGTACGGCCCCGGCGTCGCAGCCTTGACCGCCCGGAACACCGCGTTGTCGATGTGCGCGAGCTGCCCCAGCTGGGCGAAGTCGCGGCACACGAGCGTGAAGTGGTGCCGCTCGTCGAGGTGGCGGATGCGCAGGATCCGCTCCTTGCCCTCCTGGTTGCCCAGGGCGCAGCCGAGCGCGTAGCCGGAGTCCGTCGGGTACGCCACGAGGCCGCCCTCGCGGATCAGGGCGACCGCCTGCCCGATGGCCCGGGGCTGGGGGTCGACCGGGTGGACGTCGAGGTAGCGGGCCATGGCCGAAACTGTATGCCGCGGTGCCGGGC
>NZ_JBHUYG010000027.1:0-42378 GCF_042668795.1 Pedococcus sp. NPDC057267
CGGGGCCCCGCGATGGGGCCCCGCGCTGCGGGCGGCGCTGGCGCGCCGTCCTCGCGCACCCCACCGCACCCCACGCCCACAGCAATGAGAGCAGCGCCCCGGACCAGTACCAGGACGCTGCTCTCAGCTCAGGCGAGCGCCACCCTCTACTGCGCTGGTGACGGCAGGGGCCGGTGCGTGCCTGGCTGCCGCAAGCCCCAGCCCTCACCTCCGGGACGGCATCCGTTCTCAGACCCGTTCGGCCGGCTCCCCCACCGGCATCGCAGCCGGACACCTTCCAGCCAGACGAGGTCGAGGTCACTGCGCAGACCCGCGTGGTTGCCAGGCACCGCAACCCATCACTTTGCCCCACGCTTTGAGCCCGAAACCGACCGAGACGTCTACGTCCTGCCGCAACAAACTGGACTGATTTCGTGCTCAGGAGCATGACCAGGACCAGGATTCGAAGCCGCCAGAACCCCCGGGCAGACAAACAGGGGGTTGTGGGTTCGAGTCCCATCGCCGGCTCTCAGACCAGCCCTACGCCTCGAGGTGCTCAGGCCTAGGGGCGCACGTGGTTCGTGACGAAGGGGAGGCCGCGATGCGCATGAAGGTGGAGCTCGTCCCGCTGCCGGTGTCGGAGGTGGACCGGGCCATCGAGTTCTACGAGGGCAGGCTCGGCTTCACCAAGGACGTCGACGTCCGCCCCGCGGACGGGATCCGCGTCGTGCAGCTGACGCCCGAGGGGTCCGCCTGCTCGGTCGGGTTCGGCACCGGTCTGGAGGTGTATGCCGGAGAGCCGGGAGGCGTCCGGGGCGTGCACCTGGTCGTCGAGGACCTCGACGCCCGACGGCAACGGCTTCGAGCTGCAGGAGATGGCCTGGCGCCGCGGGGGGCAGTTCTAGGCGGTCAGGCCTTGGACAGCAGGGCAGACAACGACTCGAGGGCCTCGGGCCGGATCCAGTAGTAGACGAAGGTGCCCCGGCGTTCGCAGTCGACCAGCCCCGCCTCGCGGAGGGTCTTCAGGTGGTGCGAGATCGTCCCCGACGACAGGTCGAAGGCCGGGGTGATCTCGCAGACGCACAGCTCGGGCCTCGCCGCGATCATCGACACCATCTGGAGCCGGACGGGGTCCCCGAGGGCCTTGAACATCGGAGCCAGGCGCTCGGCGTCCACCGCCGTCACGGGCGAGGTGGCCATGCCGCAACAGCTGGCCTCACGGACCTTCGGCTCTGACTCGACAACGGCCATGGCACTATCTTGACAGATGTCGAATCAAAGGACCATGCTGGCGCTGATTCGACAATCATCAAACCAAGGAGCGCGCCATGGCACTGCAGGAGAGGACACCGGAGCAGATGGACGACGAGCAGGTCCGTGAGGCGGTGCGGGAGCGGTATGCCGCGTCGGCGACGAGCCTGCTCACCGGCCAGCCGGAGTCGGGGTGCTGTGGCGGGGGCGGCTGCTGCGGGTCCACCGCGACGGCGGTCGACCCGATCAGCTCCAACCTGTACGAGGGGACGCAGGCCCCGTCCGAGACGGCCCTTGCCGCCTCCCTGGGGTGCGGCAACCCGACCGCACTGGCCGAGCTGAACCCCGGCGAGGACGTCCTCGACCTGGGCTCCGGAGGAGGGCTCGATGTCCTGCTGTCCGCCCGCCGCGTGGCCCCCGGCGGCACGGCATACGGGCTCGACATGACCGACGAGATGCTGGAGCTGGCGCGGCGCAACCAGGCCGAGGCAGGGGTCGAGAACGCCCGCTTCGTCAAGGGCACCATCGAGGACGTGCCGCTGCCGGACGCCTCGGTCGACGTCGTCATCTCCAACTGTGTCATCAACCTGTCCCCGGACAAGGACACGGTCCTGCGCGAGGCCTACCGGGTGCTGCGGCCGCAGGGCCGGTTCGCGGTGTCCGACATCGTGCTCCTGCGCGACATCCCGCAGGAGCTGCGTGGCGTGGTCCGGCTGTGGACGGGCTGCATCTCCGGCGCCCTGCGCGACCACGAGTTCGTCGAGAAGCTCACCGCCGCGGGCTTCGAGGACGCCTCCGTCGAGGTGACCCGGGGGTACTCCCGCGACGACCTCGAGGCGATGGCCGAGGTGACCGACGTGGCCGAGCTGCCGGACGGGATGGTGCTCCCGGCGCTGGTCGACGCACTGGACGGCGCCTTCGCCAGTGCGTTCGTGCGGGCGCGCAAGCCGTGACCGCTCCCACGCCCACCACGAGCCGCCCGCAGTCCGCGGTCGCCGCGCGGCTCTCCACGCTCGACCGCTTCCTGCCGGTGTGGATCCTCGCCGCCATGGCCGCCGGCCTGGCCCTCGGGCGCCTCGTCCCCGGTCTGCCGGGCGCGCTCTCGGCGGTGCAGGTCGACGGGGTCTCACTGCCGATCGCGGTCGGGCTGCTCGTGATGATGTACCCCGTGCTGGCCAAGGTCCGGTACGACCGGCTCGACACCGTGACGGCGGACCGGCGCATGCTCGTCTCGAGCCTCGTCCTGAACTGGCTGGTCGGTCCTGCGCTCATGTTCACCCTCGCGTGGCTGCTGCTGCCGGACCTGCCGGAGTACCGCACCGGCCTGATCATCGTCGGCCTCGCCCGGTGCATCGCGATGGTCATCATCTGGAACGACCTGGCGTGCGGCGACCGGGAGGCCGCGGCGGTGCTCGTCGCCCTCAACTCGCTGTTCCAGGTCGTCGCGTTCGCCGCGCTGGGGTGGTTCTACCTGTCCGTGCTGCCGGGGTGGCTCGGGCTGGACCAGTCGAGCCTGGACGTCTCGCCGTGGCAGATTGCCAAGAGCGTCCTGGTCTTCCTGGGCGTCCCGCTGCTCGCCGGCTACCTCAGCCGTCGCCTCGGCGAGCGACGCGTCGGGCGCGACCGCTACGAGCACTCGTTCCTTCCCCGAGTCGGCCCCTGGGCGCTCTACGGGCTGCTCTTCACCATCGTCATCCTCTTCGCGCTGCAGGGCGACCAGATCACGAGACGACCGCTCGACGTGGCCCGGATCGCCCTGCCTCTGCTGGCGTACTTCGCCCTGATGTGGGGTGGCGGCTACCTGCTGGGCAAGGCCCTCGGCCTCACCTACGAGCGCACCACGACGCTGGCGTTCACCGCCGCGGGCAACAACTTCGAGCTCGCCATCGCGGTCGCGATCGCCACCTTCGGCGTCACGTCCGGCCAGGCCCTCGCGGGCGTCGTCGGCCCGCTGATCGAGGTCCCGGTCCTGGTGGCGCTCGTCTACGTCAGCCTCGCGCTGAGGAACCGCTACCCGCACGCCACCCCCGAGGAGCCGACCCGATGAGCGACCAGCGACCGTCCGTCCTCTATGTGTGCGTCCACAACGCTGGGCGCTCGCAGATGGCCGCCGCGTACACCGACCACCTGTCAGGCGGCCGGGTGGAGGTGCGCTCGGCCGGCTCGGCGCCCGCCGACAGCATCAACCCGGCCGTGCGCGAGGCCATGCTCGAGGAGGGCATCGACCTCGCCGGCGAGACCCCGAAGCTCCTCACCCCGGAGGCGGTGCAGGCCTCGGACGTCGTGATCACCATGGGCTGCGGGGACGCCTGCCCGTTCTACCCCGGAAAGCGCTACCTCGACTGGGAGCTCGACGACCCCGCCGGCCAGGGGGTCGAGGCCGTGCGCCCCATCCGGGACGAGATCCGGACGCGGGTCACGACGTTGCTGAACGAGCTCGGCGTACCGGTGGCTCACGCGAGCTGACCCGGCGCAGCCTCACGCGAGCTGACCCGGCGCAGGCGCACGCGAGCTGACCCGGCGGGTGCCCTGTGGGGCACCCGCCACGGGCGCCCCGCTCAGGCCCGGGTCGCGTCGAGGGTGAGCTGGGACCGGTGGTGGCGGTAGTGCTTCGGCGCCCACTCCAGCACGTCGAGGCGGCTCATCCACGGGAGGAAGTACGGGTCCCACGAGACCGGCACCGACATCCCGCGCCCGAGGTCCTCCTCGGTGGCGGCGTCGCCCCACCTCACCAGCCAGTCGGTGTCCTGGTGCATCCAGTGCCGGACCCGACGCAGCGGCACGACCCTCGTGCCGGCCACCGGGGCCGCGAAGTTCACCCAGTCGTAGGGGCGGGTGAGGGCGCCGAGCAGGTGTGACCAGCCGACCGACGCCCGCGGGGGCAGCCGCGAGAAGCCGCCCAGCATCGGCACGAACGCCCGCGCGATCCGCTGCCCGAACCACATGTGGAACAGCAGCTGCTCGTTCGTCCACCGCGTCCCGTCCGTCGCGCCGGCGAGCTCGTCCAGGCGCGCGCTGCCCACGAGGGCGTCGAAGTCCTCGGCGACCCACGTGAGGTCGGCGCGCTGCTGGTCCGCAAGTGCCACCTCCCCACGGTCCACCTCGAGCGCCGTCGCGTCCATCGTAGCCGTGGCGTGGCGTGGCGTGGCGTGGCGTGGCCGGGCTCGGGTGGAGTGTGTGGTGCTCGGTTCGTCAGGCTGGGGTGGGGTTCACTTGCGCTTGTCCCAGGAACCGTTGGGGGACAGGGCCCACCACAGCCCGCCGGAGGCATTGACTCCCTGGCCGTTGACGTCGCCGGGCGACGTGTCGCCGGCGTACGTGTACACGGGGTAGCCGTCGACGCTGAGCTGCGTGGTGCCGCCGGGGCGGGTGATGCTGCCGAAGGTGGCCGTGACCCCTGCAACGGTGTGCTTCGGCGCGTCGCTCGCAGGGACCGGTGGCCAGTAGGTGGCGCAGGAGCCCGTGCAGCGGGACTGGCCACGTGGGTCGATGGCGAAGACGTACATCGTCATCCGTTGTGCCGTCACGAGGATCGTGCCGACCCGCGAGGCGCCGGTCGTCGGTGCGCCCGACGCGGCAGCGGGGCCGCTCGAACCCGCCGGCGGGTTGCCGTACCGGCCGCCCCCGGCGGAGCTGCTTGACGCGGACGTGCTCCCTGTCGACGTGCTCGATGTCGACGTGCCGGACCCGGCGTTGCCGTAGAGGCCGCCGGAGGACGACGAACCGCTCGACCCGCAGGCGGCGAGGAGGAGGACGGCGGTGAGGGCGCTGCCGGCGGCTGCTGCGCGGGTGGGGGTGCGGGTGCCGGCGTGGGTGCTGGTCGTGGATGGTCTGGACATGGGTGCCTCGAGTTCTGCTGGGCTGGTACCCGTCAGGACGCAGTGGGGTCCCTCGCCGTTCACAGGTGCCGCGCCCGCGGGGTCGTGCGGCGTCCGCCGGCCGGCTGCGGGGCGAGAGCGCGCAGAACGCCTTCCAGTTGACAGAACCGGACAAAGGGGTCAACCATCGATTGGCTTCAAGCAGTCGGGGCCCCAGACATCGTCGTCTCTCCAGGAGCCCTGCCATGACCGATTTCCTCGAGCCGTCGGTCGTCGGCACGCCGCTCCCCGACGTGAAGCCGTCGTCCGACCCCGCCTCGTGGACCGTCCGTCAGCTCGTCGCCGCGCTCGCCGAGCTCGAGGACGCGCTGCGTGACCGCCACGAGCTCACGGGTTCGACCGTGCCGCCCTACCTGCAGGCCGCCCTCGACCGTGAGCAGGCCATCCTCGCTGAGCTGCACCGCAGGTCGCCGACCCCCGACCCGCTCGTGCCGGATGACGTGGTGGGTGCCGTGGCGACCGTGGACCCTGCCGTGGACGCGGAGCCGACCCCGGCCTGAGGAGGCGGTCGGCGCCGGGCTGCGTTCGGTACTCGCGGAGGTCAGGCGCGCTCAGGCGCGGTAGACGGCCACCTCGCTGGCCTTCACCGTCAGCACGACCTCGTCGCCCGGCGCGATCCCGAGCTCGGCGAGGGCGGCCGGCGTGATGTCGGCGGACAGGTGCGAGGTGTGGACTCGCACCTGGTGGCCGTGCGGCTCCAGGTCGGTCACCGTGGCGCGGACGACGTTGCGGGGGGAGCCGTGCGGGGCCTGCCGGTAGACGCCCACCGCCGAGGGGCTGAAGACCGCGACGGAGGGCTCCCCGTCACGCGGCGGCTGCTCGGCCATCCCAGACAGGTGCAGCCCGTCGGGCCCGTCGACCCCGCCGTCACGGGCGGTGCCGCGGACGAGGTTGAGCCCGGCGATCCGCGCGGCGAAGGCGCTCGTGGGCCGGGTGAGGACCCGTGCGGTCGGTCCCCGCTCCACCACGCGGCCGCCGTCGATCACGACGACCTCGTCGGCCAGCAGCACCACGTCGAGCACGTCGTGCGTGACCAGGACCGTGGTGCGCCCGCCCAGCACCCGGCGCAGCAGCTGTCGAAGTGCCGGCGCCGTCTCGACGTCGAGGGCGGACAGCGGCTCGTCCAGCAGCAGGAGGGCGGGTTCGGTGGCCAGGGCGCGGGCGACGGCGACGCGCTGCGCCTGGCCCCCGGACAGCTGGGCCGGCCTCCGGTCGGCGAGGTCGCCGGCCTCCACCTCGGCCAGCCAGTGTGCGGCGCGAGCGCGGGCCTCGCCGCGCGGCATACCCGCACTGCGCGGCCCGAACGCGACGTTGTCGACCGCCGAGAGGTGGGGGAAGAGTCGCGCCTCCTGGGCCAGCAGCCCCACACCGCGCGCGTGAGGCGGTACCTCGCGCTGGGAGCCCTTGCCGGAGAAAAGGACCCGGTCGTCGAGCACCACCTCGCCCTCGTCCGGCCGCAGGAGTCCGGAGAGGGCGGCCAGGGTGGTCGACTTGCCGGCGCCGTTGGGTCCGAGGAGCGCGACGGTGTGCCCCGTGGGGACGTTGAGGGCCAGGTCGAGGTCGCGCTCGCGGACCCGCAGCCGCGCGTGCAGGCTCACAGGGTGCTCCGCGACCGGCGGGTGAGCGTGATGACGATCGTGGCCACCGCGACGAGGACGAGGGAGAGCGCGACGGCAGCCTGCGGGTCGGTCTCGCGCTGCAGGTAGATCTCCAGCGGCAGGGTCCGCGTCACGCCCTGGAGGGACCCGGCAAAGGTGATGGTGGCGCCGAACTCGCCCAGCGCCCGGGCGAACGCCAGCACCGCGCCCGAGGCCAGTCCCGGCAGGACGAGCGGCAGGGTGACCCGCAGGAAGACCGTGGTGGGGCGAGCGCCCAGGGTCGCGGCGACCTCCTCGTACCGTTGGCCGGAGGAGCGCAGGGCACCTTCGAGGCTGACGACGAGGAACGGCAGGGCGACGAAGGTCTGGGCCATGACCACGGCGGTCGTCGAGAAGGCCACCTGCCAGCCCAGGACGTCGAGGGTGTGGCCCAGCAGCCCGCGCCGCCCGAAGGTGTAGAGCAGCGCGATGCCACCGACGACGGGCGGCAGCACCAGCGGCAGCAGCACCAGAGACCGCACGAGGGCCTGGCCCGGGAAGCGGGTCCGCGCCAGGACGACCGCCATCGGGACCCCGAGCAGGACGCACAGCACCGTGCTCGCGACGGACGTGCGCAGGCTGAGCCACAGGGCCGCCTGGGAGGAGTCGGAGGTCACGAGGGCCGCGAACCGCGACCACCGGACCTGCGTGAGCATGGCGACCAGGGGCAGGGCGACGAAGGCCGCGCCGACGAGGGCCGGCACGAAGAGCCAGGCGGGCAGCCCGAGCCGGCGGTCGCGCACGTCAGGGCTTGCCGAACCCGGCGGCAGCCAGCGCCGACTGCCCGAGCTCGCCGGTCACGGCCTGCACGAACGCGGCGGCCAACGCGGGGTTGCGGCTGGTCTTGAGGGCGGCCACCGGGTACGTGTTGACGGCGGCCGAGGACTCGGCGAAGGGCACGCCCTGGACCGAGCCGCCGGCGCCCTTGACGTCGGTGACGTAGACCAGCCCGGCGTCGGCCTCCCCGGCGGAGACCTTGCCGAGGACGTCCGTGACCGACTGCTCCTCGCTCACCGGCTTGAGGTCGACCCTCGCCGCAGCCTCGACCTTCGCCGTCGCTCCACCGCACGGGACCGCGGGCGCGCAGACGACGACCTTGAGCCCGGGACGGGCCAGGTCGCGCAGGGAGGTGACCCTGCCGGGATTGCCGGGCGGGACGGCGATCTCGAGGGTGTTGGTGGCAAAGGCGACCGGGGTCCCCGCGGTGAGGGAGTCGGCCGTGGCCTTGGCCATGTTCCGCTCGTCGGCCGAGGCGAACACGTCGGCCGGGGCCCCCTGCTGGATCTGCGCGACGAGGTCGGAGGACCCGGCGAAGCTGAAGGTGACCCTGGTCCCGGGGTGGGCCTTCTCGAACTGCGCGCCGATCTGCGTGAACGGCTTCTTCAGGGAGGCTGCGGCGAACACGGTGAGCGTGCCGGACAGCCGCCCACCGGACGAGGCCGCCCCGGACGCACCCCCGGCGGGCGCACCCCCAGCGGACGCGTCGCCGCTCGAGCCGCCGCCCTGCGCCGCGCCGGACCCGCACGCTGCGGTCGACGCCGCCAGCACGACCACGACGGGCAGGACGAGTCGGCGCGTGACGGCCCTCATGAGGCACCTCCAGGGGTCTCGACGATGACGTTGGTGGACTTGACGACCGCGATGGCGACCGACCCCAGCTCGAGCCCGAGGTCGTCGACCGCCTCACTGCTCATGAGCGACACGACCCGGAAGGGCCCGCACTGCAGCTCCACCTGCGCCATGACGGTGTCGCGCCTGATGTCGGTCACGAGGCCGACGAACCGGTTCCGCGCCGAGCGCCCGATCTCGGACGGGTCGTCCACGGCCCGGGCGTGCTCCCGGGCGAGCAGCGCGACGCGGTAGCTGTCGACGACCTTGCGCCCGGACTCGTCCGTCTCGGCGGGCAGGGTGCCCCCGTCGACCCAGCGGCGGACGGTGTCGTCGCTGACCCCCAGGAAGGCGGCGGCGTCTCGGATCCTCATGAGCGGCACGAACGAGATCGTAATGCCGCACCTGCGGCGACAGCCAGTCCTCATAGCTGCGTGTGCAGCGGTCGGAGCTGCCCGGGTGGGGGACGCCGAGGTCACCCTCCGGCCGCCCGCGGGTTAGGAGTCCTCGGGCTCCGGCGGGTCCTGCGCGCCGTCGCGCTCGTCGCGGGCCGCCCACTCCAGCAGCGGGTCGATCTCGAACACGGCGTCGTCGATCCCGGCGTGCAGGTCGCCCTTCTCGGCGTACCGGGCGGGGACGGTGGCGATCGTGAAGTCGTCGGGCTCGACGGCGTCCACCTCGTCCCAGCCGATCGGGGTCGAGACCGTGCCGATCGGGTTGCCGCGCACGGAGTATGCCGCGGCGATGGTGTGGTCGCGCGCGTTCTGGTTGTAGTCGACGAACAGGTCGGCGGGGTCGCGGTCCTTGCGCCACCACGTGGTCGTCACGTCGTCGGGGGCGCGCCGCTCGACCTCGCGCGCGAACGCCAGCGCGGCGCGTCGGACGTCCTTGAACCCCCACTCCGGCCTGATCCGCACGTACACGTGCATGCCGGACCCGCCGCTCGTCTTCGGCCACCCGACCGCGCCCAGCTCGTCGAGGACCTCGTGCGCCACGTGGGCGACGCGCTGCACCCGCTCCCACGGGCAGTCGGGCCCGGGGTCGAGGTCGATCCGCCACTCGTCCGGCTTCTCCACGTCGGCGCGACGGCTGTTCCAGGGGTGGAACTCGACGGTGCTCATCTGCACGGCCCAGATGACGTGGGCGAGCTCGGTGACGCACAGCTCGTCCGCGGTGCGGTTGTACCGGGGGAACTTCACCCGCACGGTCTCCAGCCACGGTGGTGCGCCGTTCGGCACCCGCTTCTGGTGCACCTTCTCGCCGCTGACGCCCTCGGGGAACCGGTGCAGCATGCACGGCCGCTCGCGCAGGGCGTTGACGATCCCGGCGCCGACCGACAGGTAGTAGTTGACGAGGTCGAGCTTGGTTTCCCCGCGGGCCGGGAAGTACACGCGGTCGGGGTTGCTGATCCGCACCTCGCGGTCGCCCACCTCGACCTCGACGGCGGGGGAGCTCGCCTTGGCTGCCATGCGCCCACGCTAGAGGAGGCGTGCCGTGGGGGCATGCACGCGGCATACCGCACCATTGCGGGCGCCCGCCCCGGGGGGCCGCGGCGTCGGGCCCGCCACCCCTGTCAGGCCCGCGGGAGGCGGGCCTATGCTCGGCCCATGCTCGAGCAGAAGCGCGTCCTCGCCACGTCGATCCCCGGCCCGAAGAGCCAGGCCCTCCAGCAGCGCAAGACGGCCGCGGTGTCGGCCGGCGTCGGCACGGGCCTGCCGGTCTACGTGGAGCAGGCCAGCGGCGGCATCCTGCGTGACGTCGACGGCAACCAGCTCATCGACTTCGGCTCGGGCATCGCCGTCACCACCGTCGGCAACGGCAACCCGCGGGTCGTCGAGGCGGTGCAGAAGCAGATCGCCGACTTCACGCACACGTGCTTCATGGTCACGCCGTACGAGGAGTACGTCCTCGTCGCGGAGGCGCTGGCCGAGCTCACCCCCGGCGACCACGAGAAGCGTTCGGCCCTGTTCAACTCCGGCTCCGAGGCCGTCGAGAACGCCGTCAAGGTGGCCCGCCACTTCACCGGCCGGCAGGCGGTCGTCGCGTTCGACCACGCGTACCACGGCCGCACCAACCTGACGATGGCCCTGACTGCGAAGAGCATGCCGTACAAGCACCGCTTCGGGCCGTTCGCCTCCGAGGTCTACCGGGTGCCGATGGCCTACCCGTACCGCTGGCCCACCGGCCCCGAGGCCTGTGCGGAGGAGGCGTTCGAGACCTTCACGTCGATGGTCCACGCCCAGGTCGGCGAGTCCAACACCGCCGCCGTCATCCTCGAGCCGATCCAGGGCGAGGGCGGGTTCATCGTGCCGGCGCCGGGCTTCGTGAAGATGGTCGCCGACTGGTGCCGTGACAACGAGATCCTCTTCATCGCCGACGAGGTCCAGTCAGGCTTCTGCCGCACCGGCGACTGGTTCGCCTCCGAGCACGAGGGCGTGGTGCCGGACCTCGTGACCACCGCCAAGGGCATCGCGGGCGGTATGCCGCTGGCGGCCCTCACCGGGCGCGCGGACGTCATGGACGCCATCCACACCGGCGGCCTCGGGGGCACCTACGGCGGCAACCCGGTCGCCTGTGCCGCGGCGCTCGCCTCGATCGAGACGATGAAGGCCGACGACCTGTGCGGCCGTGCCCGCGAGGTCGAGGCGCTCTTCCGCCCGCGGCTCGAGGCGCTCGCGAGCAAGCACGGCGTGATCGGCGACATCCGCGGCCGTGGCGCCATGCTCGCGATCGAGCTCGTGTCAGACCTCGAGCGGAAGACGCCCGACGCCGACCTCGCCGGCCGCGTCAACAAGGCCTGCCACGAGCGCGGCCTCGTCACGCTGACCTGCGGCACGTTCGGCAACGTGTTCCGGTTCCTGCCCCCGCTGTCGTCCTCGGACGAGCTGCTGTCGGAGGGCCTGGACGTGCTCGAGGAGGCCTTCGCCGCGTCGGTCTGACGGCCGTCCCCCTCTGCGCCCGCTGCGTCCGGGCTCTGTACCCGGTGCGTCCGGACGCAGGTGGTTGGATGGACGGATGCCCGAGCTGGTCGAGCCCGACACGCGGTTCCACGCATCGTTCCTGCGGGCGATGGCGGGGTTCGCCGCCGAGGGCCGCGGGTCGGACGACGACGACTCGATGATCGGGCGCGACCTGCGCACCTGGGCGTCGTCGTGGGCCGACCCGGAAGGCTTCGCGGCCTACGTCGAGGAGCTCCGGGCCCAGGCGCTCGCGGACACCCGGCGACCCGCGTACATGGTCCCCTCGACCACCCTGTGGTGGGTCGAGGGCGAGGAGTGGCTGGGACGGATCCAGCTGCGGCAACGGCTCAACGAGCGGCTGCTGGCCGGTGGTGGCCACATCGGCTACGACGTGGCGCCGCAGCACCGCCGGCGCGGCCACGCGACGGCCATGGCGCGGGCGATGCTGGCGATCGCCCGGACGCGGTACGGCATCGACTCGGCACTGGTGACCTGCGACCCGGACAACCTCGCCTCGCGCCGGGTCATCGAGGCCTGCGGCGGCGCCCTCGAGGACGAGCGGGACGGCAAGCTCCGGTTCTGGGTGCCGACGGAGGCGTGACCCGCCGCGGCGAGGTGCTGACGGCGCGGCGCTGACGACGCAGTGCTGACGGCGCGGCGCTGACGGCGCAGTGCTGACGACGCAGTGCTGCCGAGGTGGCGCTCGCCCGGCGACGGACGAGAGGTTCGTCACCCGTTCACGCTCAGGACGCGTGTCGGATTCGGAACCGCCCCCGTGGTCCTGTTACAAAAGGTGAGACCCGGCCAAGTATGAGTTGGCCGGGTCTCGTGTCCCCCGAGGGGGACTGGCCTCCCGGAGGAGGTCCGCCGATCGTGCACCCCCGCCGGCTCCCCGCGCAAGGGCCCGGCGTCACGGGATGTCAGTGCGGGAGCGTCAGCGCGGAGGCATCCGCAGGGCGCCGTCGAGGCGGATGACCTCGCCGTTGAGCATCGGGTTGTCCACGACGTGCCGGACCAGGCTCGCGTACTCCACGGGCTGGCCGAGCCGCGACGGGTGCGGCACCTGCGCCTCGAGGACCGCGGTCGCCTCCTCGGGCAGTCCGGCGAGCATCGGCGTCATGAACGTCCCGGGGGCGATGGTCATGACCCGGATCGCCTTGTCCGCCAGGTCGCGGGCGGCGCTCAGGGTGAGGCCGACGACGCCGCCCTTGCTCGCGGCATACGCGGCCTGGCCGATCTGGCCGTCGTAGGCGGCGATCGACGCCGTCATGACGACGACGCCACGGTCGCCGTCGAGCGGCTCGTTCTCGAGCATCGCGGCGGCGGCGAGGCGCAGGACGTTGAAGGTGCCCACGAGGTTGATCGAGACGACGTCGGCGAAGGTCTGCAGCGGCAGCGGGCCCTTGCGGCCGACGACGCGGCCGGGGGTGCCGACGCCCGCGCAGTTGACGACGACCCGCAGGGTGCCGAGCTCGCGTGCGGCGTCGACGGCGGCCTGGACCTGCGCCTCGTCCCGGACGTCGGCGGGGGCGAACCGGGCGCGGTCGCCGAGCTCGGCCACGAGGGCCTCCCCGTTCGACGACGGGAGGTCGACCACGACGACGGCGGCGCCGTCGGCGTGCAGCCGGCGGACGGTGGCCTCGCCGAGGCCGGAGGCGCCACCGGTGACGAGGGTGACGGTGTTCTCGTTGATCTGCAAGGGGTTTCAGCCTCTCGTGGACGTGTTCTGGAGCAGCTGGCGGCTGATGACGAGCCGCTGGATCTGGTTGGTGCCCTCGAAGATCTGGGTCACCTTGGCCTCACGCATGTACCGCTCGAGCGGGAAGTCCTGCGTGTAGCCGGCCCCGCCCAGCACCTGCACCGCGTCGGTCGTGACCCGCATGGCGTTGTCGGTGGCGACGAGCTTGGCGACGGCCGCTTCCTTGGAGAACGCGCGGCCCGCTTCGCGCAGCCGGGCGGCGTGCAGGTATGCCGCGCGGGCGCTCGTGACCGCGGCCTCCATGTCGGCGAGCAGGAACGCCAGCCCCTGGAAGTCGCCGATCCGGTGGCCGAACTGCTCGCGCTCCTTGGC
Source organism: Pedococcus sp. NPDC057267 (assembly GCF_042668795.1). Taxonomy (NCBI): domain Bacteria; kingdom Bacillati; phylum Actinomycetota; class Actinomycetes; order Micrococcales; family Intrasporangiaceae; genus Pedococcus; species Pedococcus sp. NPDC057267. The sequence goes on from NZ_JBHUYG010000027.1 coordinate 13,385, forward strand.
GTACGCGACCGCGTGGTCGAGGGCCGCCTGCGCGAGACCCGTTGCGGCAGCAGCGATCCCGAGCCGACCCGAGTCGAGGGCGGACAGCGCGATGGCCATCCCCTGGCCGGGCGCGCCGACGAGCCGGTCGGCGGCGACCTCCACCCCGTCGAAGTGCACCTCGCTGACCGGGTCGCAGTGCAGGCCCATCTTCCTCTCGGGGGTTCCGAACGACAGACCGTCCGCGTCACCGGGCACGACCAGGCAGGAGAGCCCGCGGCCGCCGTCGTCGGACGTGCGGGCGAAGGTCGTGTAGAAGTCCGCGTGCCCCGCGTGGCTGATCCACGCCTTGGTGCCCTTGAGCCGGTATGCCGTGGGGGCGGCCGGGTCGTCGGGGGTCGCCCGGGTGGTCATCGAGCCGACGTCGGAGCCGGCCGACCGCTCGGACAGGCAGTAGGCGCCGAGCTGGTCGCCGGACAGCATCCCGGGCAGCAGGCGCTCGCGCTGCTCGTCGGTGCCGAACTGTGCCACCGGGTAGCAGGTGAGCGCGTGGACGCTGACACCCACGGCCACCGACATCCAGACCGAGGCGATCTCCTCGACGATCTGGAGGTACACCTCGTAGGGCTGGCCCCCGCCGCCCAGCTCCTCGGCATACGGCAGGGAGAGGAGGCCTGCGCGGCCGAGCACCCGGAAGGCGTCCAGCGGCAGCTCGGGCGCGGTGGCGGCGCGGCGCTCGGCGTCGGCCACCCTCGGGAGGAGCTCCTTGGCGCAGATCTCCCGGGTGAGGTCGATGAGGTCCTGGCCCTCCTCGGTGGGCATGAGGCGCGTGGCAGGCATGGGGAAAGGGTAGTAGTAGGACGTCCAACTAAATGAATCGCGCAGGTCGGGGCCTGTCGGGACCGCCCGTGCAGCCCCGTCGGCTCCAACCTCTGCTAGCAGACCCTCGTGCGCTCAGCGCAGGTTCGACCCTGTGCTGGGCGCGCCAACCTCTGCTAGCAGAGGTTCGTGCCGAGGTCGACTGGCCGGGCCAGGACGCCGGCCGGTCGAGTGGGTCGACGCGGGTCAGGCGGGGTCGACCGGGCGGAGCTGGGGGCGCTTGGCCGTGACGGTGTCGCCGGAGGACTCCCCGCGCAGCCGGCGCTGCACCCAGGGCACGAGGTGGGTGCGGGCCCAGTCGGCGTTGGCGGCGGCGGCCTCGCGCCGGCCGACCGGCTCGGGCGGGGGCAGCGGCGTCGACCAGTCCTCCCGGTCGGTCTCGTGCCCGAGCGCGGAGAGGGCGTTGAGGGCGACGCGGCGGTGCCCCTCGGCCGTCATGTGGATTCGGTCCTCGGACCACAGGCGCCAGTCCTGGAGCGCGCGCATGCCCCACTGGTTGATGACGTAGCAGCCGTGCTGCTGGGCGATGCTGAAGACGTTCGCCGAGTGGATGGCGTGCCGCCCGCGCAGGTGCTTGAGCACGGGGGCGCCGACCGGGTCGGTGGGGGTGGCGAGCAGGACGTCGGCTCCGGTCGCCCGGATGCGCACGACCGCCGCCTCGAGCTGGCCGGCGATGTCGTCGAGGTCGGCCTTGGGACGCAGGATGTCGTTGCCCCCGCCGACCATGGAGACGAGGTCGGGGCCGAGGGCCAGCGCCGCGTCGAGCTGCGGGCCGACGACGTCGGCGAGCAGTCGCCCGCGCACGGCGAGGTTGGCGTAGGTGAGGTCGCCGTCCGCGAGGTCGGACAGGTGGCGCGCGAGGCGGTCGGCCCAGCCGACGTACCGGTCAGGGTGCGCGGGGTCGGCGTCGCTCATGCCCTCGGTGAACGAGTCGCCGATGGCGACGTAGCGGTGCCACACCTTGCCCCGCTCGGGCAGGTGGGTCTGGTCGGCGCGGTCGATGGCGTCGTCGCTCACGGGAGGCTCCAGTCGATCGGGTCGGCGCCCTGCCGGGCCAGCAGCTCGTTGGCCCGGCTGAACGGGCGCGAGCCGAAGAACCCGGAGTGGGCCGACAGCGGTGAGGGGTGGGCGCTCTCGACGCACGGGGTGCCGCCGAGGTGCGGGACGAGGTTGCGTGCGTCGCGGCCCCACAGGATCGCGACGAGGGGACCGCCACGCTGCACGAGCGCGGTGATGGCGGCCGCGGTCACGGTCTCCCAGCCCTTGCCGCGGTGGCTGGCTGGCTTGCCGGGGCGGACGGTAAGCACGCGGTTGAGCAGCAGGACGCCGCGGTCGGCCCACGGCGACAGGTCACCCGTCGTGGGTGCCGGGACCCCGAGGTCGGCCTGCAGCTCCTTGTAGATGTTGACCAGCGAGCGGGGGATCGGCTGGACGTCCGGGGCGACCGAGAACGACAGGCCCACGGCGTGCCCGGGCGTCGGGTACGGGTCCTGCCCCACGATGAGCACGCGCACTGCGTCCAGCGGCTGCTCGAACGCCCGCAGCACGTGCCCGCCTGCCGGCAGGTAGCCGTGCCCGGCGGCGACCTCCTGGCGCAGGAACTCGCCCAGCTCGCCGACCGTCCCCGCCACGGGCTGCAGCGCCGCCGCCCAGGAGGGGTGGACGAGCTCGGTGAGGGGAGCGGGCGGCATACCGGCAACCTAGCCCGGTGCGCCCGGGGGCACGCACCGGGCCCCGGGGCTCGGGGACGCGGGGAGCGCCGGCGCCTCGACGGGTCCGGGCGGGCGGCCGGGTATGACGGCCGGCCGTCAGTGGAAGATCGCGGCGAGGTCGTCGAGCCGGCCCGGCACCAGGTGGAACCACGCCCACGCCCCGCGGCGCTCGCGGGTGAGCAGCCCGGCCTCTGTGAGCACCCGCAGGTGGTGGCTGACCGTGGGCTGGCTGAGGCCGACGGCGGGCACGAGGTCGCGCACGCACGCCTCCTGGTCCCTGGCGGCGCCGATGATCGACAGCAGCCGGAGCCTGGCGGGGTCGGCCACGGCCTTGAGCAGCCGGGCGGTCTGCTCCGCCTGGGCAGCGTCCCAGGGCTCGCCGGTCGCGAGGGATCCGCTCACGGCATCGATGCTAGTCGATGGGGGCGGCCGGCCGGAGGCGTCGGGCCAGGCGTGCCCGACGCCGGCTCACCCGGGACCAGACGACCTGCTGCAGGGCGAGGGCCACCCACCCCGCGAGGGCCATCCCGGTCAGGTTGACGACGAGCTGCAGCGCGCTGCCCCGGACCTCGTGCCAGGCGCCGAACGCGAGCCCGAGGCCGATGTTGCCCGCGGCCGGGATGGTCGTCACGGACACGAACACGCCCGTGAGTCCCCCGACCCGCGACGACGTCATCGACAGCACGCCGGCCGCGGCCGCGACGACCGCCACGAAGAACGACCACTGGTCCGGCCGGTAGATGAACGCCGTGGCGGGCCGCGACCCGGTGAGGTCGGAGGCGGTCACCCAGCCCAGGGACCCGGCCACGAGTCCGGCGAGGAAGGTCACCGCGATCGCCGTCGCGAAGCCCAGCACCAGGGCCCGGACCGCCCGCCGCAGCAGCCCGTACCGCCGCCTGACGAGCGCGAGCCCGAGCGCGGCGATCGGCCCGAACTCGGGGCCGAGGATCATCGCCCCCACGACGAGCACCGGGGAGTCGAGCACGATCGCGACCCCGGCGATGAGGGTCGCCAGCACCATGAAGGACATGAACGTCCAGTTGGTCTCGGAGTCCTCGATGGCGCGCTGGGTCACCTGGAGCCAGACGACGGAGTCGGCTCCGCTGCCGGGCGCCAGCCGCTCCGCCTCGAGCCCGGGGCGGGACAGCCACGACGTGACGGGCTCGACGTGGATGGTGCCGTCGTCCTGCACCCCGAGCGCGCGGAGCCGGTCGATGACGTCGTTGGCCGCCTCGCGCGCGATGTCGGCGAACAGGAGGTCGCCGGCCGGCTTGATCGACGCGCCGCGGACCGCTGCCACGCTGCTCACGGCCGGGTCGTCCGCCAGCACCTGCAGGACGTCGTCGGCCAGCTCGGTCCTGACCGAGATCCGCAGCTGCAGCATGGCGTCAGTGTGCCGCAGCCTAGGCTCGGGCTCGTGACTCCGCGCTGGCCCGTCGTCCTGTTCGACTTCGACGGCACCCTGGCCGACACCATCCCGCTCATCGTGGCGAGCTACCACCACGCGATCGGGACCCTCGGCGAGGTGGCCGACGAGGCCGAGGTGCTGTCGTGGATCGGCCGGCCGCTGCAGCCGGTGCTCGAGGAGCGCTACCCCGGTCGCGGCGCCGAGCTCACGGATGTCTACCGCCGCTGGAACCTCGCCCACCACGACGACCTCATCCGCAGCGTCCAGGGCATGCCGGAGCTGCTGGCCGAGCTGCACGACCGGGGCGCCCGCACCGGCGTGGTCTCGTCCAAGAAGGCCGAGACCGTGCGGCTCGGGCTGCGCGCCGTCGGCCTCGACGACGTGATCGACGTCGTGGCCGGCCAGGACGAGACCGAGCACCACAAGCCGCACCCCGCGCCGCTGCTGTATGCCGCGGAGCGCCTCGAGGTGGCTGTCGCCGAGTGCGTCTACGTCGGCGACGCGACGGTCGACGTCCAGGCCGCGCGGGCCGCGGGCATGGGGGCCGTGGCCGTCACCTGGGGCGCCGGCGAGGAGGCCGCGCTCGCCGCCACCGGTCCGGATGCCGTCGTGGCCGACGTCGCGGGCCTGCGGGGGGCGCTGCTGCACCAGGCGGGCGTCGTCGGGCGGTAGGGGACCGGCGCGGGTCAGCCCTAGACTCGCGCCGTGCACGGCTACAGCGACAAGCAGCTCGAGGACCTCGGCGACGCGATCCTCGCCTACTCGGCGGACCGCCTCAAGCTCGACCCGGTGCCGCTCGACGGCCCCCGGACCCTGGCGGAGCTCGACGCGAAGGCCGGCCAGACGATCACCAGCGAGGGGATCGGTGGCCTCGCCGCGCTGAGGCTGTTCGAGGAGGACCTCGCCCCGGCGTGCATCTCCACCGACCACCCGCGCTACCTGTCCTTCATCCCGTGCGCCCCGACCGAGGCGTCCGCGATGTTCGACCTCGTCGTGGGGGCCTCGTCCATCTACGGCGGCTCGTGGCTCGAGGGCGCCGGCGCGGTGTATGCCGAGAACCAGGCGCTGCGCTGGATCGCCGACCTCGTGGGGCTCCCGCCGGAGGCCGGTGGCGTCTTCGTGCCCGGCGGCACCATCGGCAACCTGTCGGCCCTCGTCGCAGCCCGGCACACGGCGCGGATGGACGCCGCCCAGCAGGGGCGCACCGGCGCGGGCGGGCGGCCGTGGCGGGTCGCGGCCACGCACGGCGCCCACTCCTCGATCCAGTCGGCGTGCGACGTCATGGACGCCGAGCTCGTCGGCGTCGAGGTCGACGCCGACGGCCGCCTCACCGGTGAGGCCCTGCGCGAGCAGCTCGTCGAGCACGGGCCGGAGACGTTCTTCGCCGTGGTGGCGACCGCGGGGACGACCAACTTCGGGATCGTCGACGACCTCGCGTCAGTGGCCGCCGTGTGCCGGGAGTTCGGCATCTGGTTCCACGTCGACGGGGCCTACGGCGGGGCCGGGCTGGCGGCGCCGTCGGTGCGCCACCTGTACGAGGGCATCGAGCACTGCGACTCGTTCATCGTCGACCCGCACAAGTGGCTGTTCGCGCCGTTCGACTGCTGCGCGCTCATCTACCGGCAGCCCACCCTCGCCAGGGCCGCCCACACCCAGCACGCGTCGTACCTCGACGTCCTGACCGCCGCGCCCGACTGGAACCCCACCGACTACTCGGTGGGCCTGACCCGGCGCGCGCGGGGTCTCCCGTTCTGGTTCAGCCTGGCGACCCACGGGACCGACGCCTACCGCGACGCCGTCGAGCGGACCCTGGAGGTCACCCGGTTCGCCGCCGAGGAGATCGGGCGCCGTGACTACGTCGAGGTCGTGCGCGAGCCCGACCTGTCGGTCGTCGTGCTGCGTCGGCTCGGCTGGACGGCGGCGCAGTACCAGGAGTGGTCGGACCGGCTGCTCGCCGAGGAGTTCGCGTTCGTCGTGCCGACCTCGCACCTGGGCGAGACGCTGACCCGGTTCGCGATCGTCAACCCGAGGACGTCCGAGGAGGACATCACGGCCATCCTCGACACCATGGCCTGAGCCCGCCACCGGCGGCCGTCAGTCCTGATCCTTCCTCCGGCGGGGCGCGGCAGACCGCGGGGGCGCGGCTCGCATGTGGTCGCGCACCGGCGACAGCAGGCCCGACAGCGCCTTGGTGTCCGCACGGGAGAGCGGCTGGAACAGCTGCTGCCGAACGACCTCGGTGTGGCCGGGGAGCACGGCTGCGAGCCGGGCGCGGCCGGCGTCGGTGATCGTGACCACGACGCTGCGCTCGTCGTGCTCCGACGGTGCCCGCGCCACCAGGCCTGCCTTCTCGAGCAGGGCCGCCTGGTAGGTCAGCGCGCTGCGGCTGTAGACCACGCCGTCCGCGAGGTCGGTCATCCGCTCGCTCCCGGTCGCCGAGTCCAGGCCGAGCCGGGCCAGCAGCTGGAACTGCACGTAGCTGAGGTCGCCCGCCTCCCGCAGCTGCTGCTCCACGGCGTGCCGGAGCAGGCCCGCGACCTCCATGAGGGCGAAGTACGCCTCGAGCTGGACGTCGTCGAGCCGGGGCGGGGTGTCGGCCATGCGCCCAGCCTAGCGACTACTTCATCTTCGAAACGCTTGCTTCAACTTCGAAGCAGAGATACGGTGGTCTGGTGCTACGAATTCGAAGCACAGTCGAGCGACACGAGATGAGGTTCCTCCCATGAAGGCAGTTCGTTTCCACGAGTACGGCCAGCCCGACGTGCTGCGGTACGAGGACGTGCCGGTGCCGGTTCCCGGGCCGGGGCAGGTGAGGCTGCGGGTCGCGGCCACCACGTTCAACCCGGTCGACGGCAACATCCGCGCGGGCTTCATGCAGGAGCCCATGCCCCTGGAGCTGCCCCACGTGCCCGGGCTGGACGTCGCCGGGACGGTGGACGCCCTCGGCCCGCAGGTCGACGGCCTCCAGGTGGGGGACCGGGTGGTCGGCTTCCTGCCGTTCGTCGACGACGGTGCCTCCGCCGAGTACGTCGTCGTGTCGGCCGACGTCCTCGCCCCGGCTCCGACGTCGATCCCGCTGGCTGATGCGGCCGCCCTGCCGCTCGTCGGGCTCACCGCCTACCAGGCCCTGACCGAGCACGCTCACCTGCAGGCGGGCCAGCGGATCCTCGTCGTGGGGGCGAGCGGCGCCGTGGGCGGGTATGCCGTCCAGCTCGCGAGGGCCGCGGGTGCGCACGTCATCGCCACTGCCACCGCCCGCAGCCGGGAGCGCGTGCGCGCGTGGGGGGCCGACGAGGTCGTCGACCACACCGCGACCGACGTCGCGGACGCGGTCCGTGAGCCTGTCGACGTGCTCCTCAACCTGGCGCCGGTCTCGCCCGAGCAGCTCACCCGCCTCGTGGCCAGGGTCGCGGACGGCGGTGTGGTGGTCAGCGCCACGGTGTGGCAGCCCGCCCCCGGCGACGAGGGGCGAGGGGTGCGCGCGGTCGACATGTACGTCCGCAGCGACGCCGGCCAGCTCGCCGAGCTCGTGGAGCGGGTCGACCGGGGCGAGCTGACCGTGGACGTGGCCGAGCGCCTGCCGCTGGCCGACCTGGCGGCGGTCCACTCGCGTGCCGCGGCGGGGACGCTCGCAGGCAAGGTGGTGGTCGTCGCGCCCGGGGCCTGACGGGGACCTTGGCCCCTGCCCGCTCGCGTGGCTCGGGCGCGAGCGTGGGGCCAGGAGGTCCCGTCATGTCCGCACGCCACCGCAGCCACCTGTCCCACCGGCCCCTCACCGAACGGGTCGTCCTCACCCTCCTGCTGTTCCTGGGCATCACGGCGTCGGCCGGTGGCGCGGCCTTCGTCCTGGCCCAGGTTCTCGGCATCGACTCGTGGTTCCCGAGGCGGTGGATCGACCAGATCCCGCTCATCGACAACTGGGTCCTGCCCGGGCTGGTGCTCGGGCTCGGGTTCGGGGTGGGCTCGTTCGTCGCCCGGTGGGGCATGCGCACCCGGGTCGAGTGGGCCTGGACGGGGTGGGTCCGGCGGCTGACCGGACGGCACTGGTCGTGGCTGGCGACGGTGCTGCTGGGGCTCGGGCAGGTGGTCTGGATCGGGCTCGAGCTCGCGTGGATCGAGTTCTCCTTCTTCCACGTCGTCTACGGCGCCCTCGGCCTGGCGCTCCTGCTGCTCCCGTTCACCCCGGCGATGCGCCGCGACCTCGTGCGCGGTACGGCCCTCCCGCAGGCGCCCAGCAGGCCCCGCGAGGGGCTCCCGGGGCCCGTGTGACCTGTGGGTTTGCCGGGGCGCAGGCCGTCCGGGACTTGCCGCCAACGGAATGACAAGCGTGTGATTCGATCCGTATAGTTGTGCCCGCACGGACGGCACCACACGGCGATGAAGGACGAGACCCGAGAGTGAACGCGGCACACGAGCAGGACCACGCGAGCGCAGCCACGGAGCTGAGCGAGCGCGACCGCGAGATCATCGCCTTCGAGCGCCAGTGGTGGAAGTACGCCGGGGCCAAGGAGCAGGCCATCCGCGACCTGTTCGACATGAGCGCCACCCGCTACTACCAGGTCCTCAACAGCCTCATCGACTCCCCGGCGGCGCTCGAGGCCGACCCGATGCTCATCAAGCGGCTGCGCCGGCTGCGCGCGTCGCGCCAGCGCGCCCGCAGCGCCCGGCGGCTCGGCATCCAGCTGTAGCGCCCCCTCGGCCAGCCACGCCCGTCCCTGCAGCAGGCTGGACGGGCGTTGCTGCGTCCCGGCCCGCACACCGCGCCGCCCCCTCGGCCGGGCTCCACGGCATACCGCACCCTCCCAGGCCCTCCGCAGACCAACGGTGGTGCGGCAACCTGCGGGTTGTCGTCCCGCGGTATGCCGGACAACCGTTGGTCTGCGCGTGTCGCGGGCGGGCCGGGCGTGCTTGACTGCCGTCCGTGGGTGAGGTGCGGATCCGCAGCGCAGGGGCCGACGACGCGCTCGTCGTCGCCGCCCTCGCGCTCCAGTGCGCCATCCACCGCGGCGGGACGGGGGAACCCGGCTTCCTCGACCGGTTCGCCCGGGCCTGGCTCGCCGACCTGCGGCACCTGCCCGTGTGGGTGGCGGAGGCGGGCGACGACCACGCCGGCTTCCTCCAGGCCCGGGTGGTCGAGCCGCTGCCCGTGCCCCGCGTGGCAGGGGCGCCGGACCTGCTCGTCGAGACCTTCTTCGTCCGCCCCTCCCACCGCGGCATCGGCGTCGGGGAGCAGCTGCTGACCGAGGCGTCGCGCTGGGCGAGGGACGGCGGCTTCGCGGCGGTGCGGATGGCCGCCGGGGTCCACACCCGTCCGATGGTCGAGCGGGTCGGGTTCACCGCGGACGACGCCGCCCACCGGATGGAGCTTCGGTGAGGCCGGGACTGCGCATCGGATCGGTCGTCCTCAACGTGTCGGACGTGCCCGCCGCGACCGCCTTCTGGGGGCCGGCCCTCGGCTACCGGCCGAGGTACGCGCCCGAGCCCGACTGGGTCATCCTGACCGGCCCCGGCGACGGCCCGAACCTGTCCCTCAACGCCGGCGCCACCCGGCCCGACGAGGTCCCGCACGTGCACCTCGACCTCTACGCCCTCGACCAGGCCGCCGAGGTCGACCGGCTCGTCGGGCTCGGCGCCCGCCGTGTCGAGGACTGGCCCTACCCGCAGGACGAGGAGTACGACTACGTCGTCCTGGAGGACCCCGACGGCAACCGGTTCTGCGTCATCGACGCGAGCGACGAATGATGCGGGAGCGGCGACTGATGCGGCAAGACGACTGATGCGGCAGGGCGACTGATGCGGCCGGGACCGACGAACACCCTCACGGACGTCCCCGGCTTCCGGGTCGGGCACGCGACGCGTACCGGCGACGGCTGGCTCACCGGCACGACGGCCGTGCTGTCGCCCGAGGGCGGCGCGGTCGGCGGCGTCGACGTCCGCGGCGGTGCGCCGGGCACCCGCGAGACCGACCTGCTCGACCCGCGGAACCTCGTCGACCGGGTCGACGCCGTCGTGCTCACCGGCGGCAGCGCGTTCGGCCTCGCCGCCGCCGACGGGGTGGTGCGACGGCTGTACGCCGCGGGGCGCGGCTGGCCCATGGGCGCGCCCGGTGAGGTGGTCCCGATCGTGCCGGCCGCCGTGCTCTTCGACCTCGGCCGGGGTGGCGACTTCGCGGCGACGCCCACCGCCGAGGACGGCGCCTACGCCCACGACGTGGCGACGGCTGCACCGGTCGAGCTCGGGTGCGTGGGCGCCGGGACCGGCGCCAGGCTGGGCGGCCTCAAGGGCGGCCTCGGCTCGGCCAGTGCCGTGCTCGACGACGGGACGACGGTGGCGGCGCTCGTCGCGGTCAACGCCCTCGGCGACGCCGTGGACCCCGCGACGGGCGAGCTGTACTCCGCCCGGTGGGCGCTCGCCGACGAGTTCGCCGGCCTGGTGGCACCCGAGCGGCAGGACGTGGAGGCGGCCCGGGACCGGGCGTCCACGGCATACGCGGAACGCCCGATCCGCCCCGGCACGGCGACCACCATCGGGGTCATCGCCACCGACGCAACGCTGACCAAGGCGCAGTGCCAGAAGGTCAGCGGGCTCGGCCACGACGGGCTCGCCCGTGCAGTCCACCCGGTGCACACGCTGCTCGACGGCGACACGCTCTTCACCCTCGCCTCGGGCGTCCGGGCCGCGCCGGACCTCGTCAGCCTGCACGCGCTCATGGTCGCGGCCGGTGACTGCGTGACCCGCGCGGTCGGGCACGCGGTGCTGGCCGCGACGACCACGACGACCGCCGAGGGGGAGCTGCGGTCCTACCGGGACGCGTTCCCGTCGGCCTTCCCCGGCACCTGACGTGGCACCTGATGGGCACCTGGAGGGCGCCCGGGCGCCGCGCCCTTCCCGCCGCTGACGCCGGAGCCCCCTCCCGCCGGCGACCGTGACACGTACCCCGACCCCACCGACGAGGAGACTCATGCACGACGACCGGCTGCTGATCGAGGGTCGGCTGGCCCGCATGCTGGGGCGGGTCGCGGAGGCGGTGTGGCGCGACCCGGAGCCCGTGGAGCTCGCGTCCTGGGAGGCTCCCGGCGAGCCGGTGCCGGTGGCGGAGGGGCTCGCCGCGGCCTACGAGCCGGCGCTGGTCGGGCAGCGCTGGGGGTCGCCCTGGGGCACGACGTGGTGGCGTGTGCGCGGCACCGTGCCTGCGCGACACGAGGGGCACGCGGTCGACCTGCGGCTGGACCTCGGCTTCAACCCGGACTGGACCGGCTTCCACGCCGAGGGCCTGGTGCACCGCGCCGACGGCACCCCGGTCAAGGGCCTCAACCCGCGCACCCAGTGGGTCCGGGTGGCTGACGAGGCGACGGGTGGCGAGGAGGTCGAGCTGTTCGTCGAGTCGGCCTCGAACCCGATGCTGCTCGGCGGCCCCGGGTTCGCGTTCCAGCCGACCCCGCTCGGCGACCCGGAGACGGCCGGCGACGAGCCCCTCTACCGGGTCGAGCGCGCCGAGCTCGCCGTCTTCGAGCGGGAGGTCTGGGAGCTGCAGCAGGACCTCGAGGTCCTCGGCCAGCTCGCCGCGGAGCTGCCGCTCGAGGACGCCCGCCGCTGGGAGCTGCTGCGGGCGATCGACCGCGCGCTCGACCGGGTGGACGTCGCGGACGTCGCCGGCACGGCGGCCTCGGCGCGAGCCGAGCTCCGCGGTGCCTTGGCCGCGCCCGCGCGCGCCAGCGCCCACCGGGTGTCGGCGGTGGGCCACGCCCACATCGACTCCGCGTGGCTGTGGCCGCTGCGCGAGACCGTCCGCAAGGTCGCCCGGACCTGCGCCAACGTCGTCGACCTCATGGACAGCCACCCCGACTTCGTCTACGCGATGTCGTCGGCGCAGCAGTTCGCGTGGCTGAAGGAGCACCGGCCCGCGGTGTGGGAGCGCGTCGTGGAGCGGGTGCGCGAGGGCCGGTTCGTGCCCGTCGGCGGCATGTGGGTCGAGTCCGACACGAACATGCCGGGGGGCGAGGCGCTGGTCCGCCAGCTCAACCACGGCAAGCGGTTCTTCCTCGACGAGCTCGGGGTCGAGACGCGCGAGGTGTGGCTGCCGGACTCGTTCGGCTATACCGCCGCCATGCCGCAGCTCGTGGCACTGTCGGGCTCCCGGTGGTTTCTCACCCAGAAGATCTCCTGGAACACGACGAACCGGTTCCCGCACCACACCTTCCGCTGGGAGGGCCTCGACGGCACGAGGGTCTTCACCCACTTCCCGCCGGTCGACACGTACAACTCGGAGATCTCCGGGGGCGAACTGGCCCACGCAGCAAGGAACTTCGCCGACAAGGGCGCGGCGACGCGGTCACTCGTGCCGTTCGGCTGGGGTGACGGCGGCGGTGGGCCGACCCGCGAGATGCTCGCCCGGGCCGCGCGCCTGCGCGACCTAGACGGGTCGCCGCGGGTGGAGGTCGAGCGGCCGGACGCGTTCTTCGCGGCCGCCGAGACGGACTACCCCGACGCCCCGGTGTGGGTGGGCGAGCTCTACCTGGAGTTCCACCGCGGCACCTACACGTCGCAGGCGCGCACCAAGCAGGGCAACCGCCGCAGCGAGCACCTCCTGCGCGAAGCCGAGCTGTGGGCGGCCACGGCCGCGGTGCGCACCGGCGCGGCATACCCGCTGGAGGACCTCGACCGGCTCTGGAAGGTGGTGCTGCTCAACCAGTTCCACGACATCCTCCCCGGCTCCTCGATCGCGTGGGTGCACCGCCAGGCCGTGGAGGCGTATGCCGCGGTGGCGGCCGAGCTCGAAGGCGTCATCGCCCGCGCGCAGTCGGCCCTGGCCGGCGAGGGCGACGTCGAGGTGGCGTTCAACGCCGCGCCCCACGACCGGGCCGGCGTGCCCGCGCTCGGCGCCGCGCCCGTGGAGCCGTCCGCTGCCGACGTCGAGGTGCGGGCCGACGCGGACGGGTGGGTGCTCGACAACGGTCTGGTGACGGCCAGGGTCGACGCCCGTGGGCTGCTCGTGTCGGTCGTCGACGCGGCGTCCGGTCGCGAGGCATTGGCCCCGGGGTCGGCGGCCAACCTGTTGCAGGTCCACCCGGACACCCCCAACAAGTGGGATGCCTGGGACGTGGACGCCTTCTACCGCAACGCCGTCCGCGACCTCGACGAGGCCGAGTCGGTGGAGGTGGTCGACGGTGGCGTGCGCGTGGTGCGCCGGTTCGGGTCCTCGACGGCGACGCAGCTCGTGACGCTGCCGGTCGGCGAGCCCCGGGTCGACGTCGACACCGAGGTGGACTGGCGCGAGCGCGAGCAGATCCTCAAGGCGGCGTTCGACCTCGACGTCGCGACCGAGCGGGCGACGTCCGAGGTGCAGTTCGGGCACGTCCACCGCCCGACCCACACCAACACCTCGTGGGACGCCGCCAAGTTCGAGACCTGCGCCCACCGCTGGGTGCACGTCGGCGAGCCCGGGTACGGCGCCGCGGTCGTCAACGACTCGACCTACGGCCACGACGTCACCCGGCGCGAGCGGCAGGGCGGCGGCACGAGCACCTGCGTGCGGCTGTCGTTGCTGCGCGCGCCGCAGAGCCCCGACCCGCACGCCGACCTCGGCGTGCACCGGATGCGGTACGCCCTGGTGCCGGGCGTCGGGATCGCCGAGGCGGTGCGGGAGGGCTACCGGCTCAACCTGCCGCTCCGGGTCGTGCGGGGCGCCGGTGGCCGCGTCGACCCGCTGGTGGAGGTCGACGGGGACGGCGTGCTCGTCGAGGCGGTCAAGCTGGCCGACGACGGCTCGGGCGACGTGGTCGTCCGGCTCTACGAGGCGCTCGGTCGGCGGTGCTCGGCCCGCGTCCGTCCGGGGTTCGACCACACCGGGGCGTGTGCCGTGGACCTGCTCGAGCGACCCCTGCCCACCGACGGTGTCACCGACGAGGGCCTGGACGGGGGCGTCTCGCTCGCCCTCCGTCCTTTCCAGGTCGTCACCCTCCGCTTCGCCCGCGGCTGAGGAGTCGCGCGTCCCGCCGGACCAGGCCGCCTGCCAGCAAGTCGGGCCCTCGCGGAACCGATTGTGACGACGGCCCGGGCCAACGGTTGCGAGTCGGGCCCTCGCGGAACCGATTCCGCCAGCCACCTCGGGCCCGACGGTGCCCCGAGCTCTCGACCCGGGCGCCGTGAGGCTGCCACGCTGGGGCATGGCCGCTCCCCAGGAGCCCTTCGAGGGCTCGGACTTCACCGTCGACCTCGGCACGGGCGAGGAGGTCCGCTTCTCGCGGGTGGACCTGCCGGTCGCCCACGTGGACGAGGTCGCGCACCGGTCGGGCACCGACCGCAGCAACGAGGCGCGGATGCAGCCGGGCCTCGCCGGGTACTCCCGGCTCGTCCTCACCAGGGGCCTCACGGCCGACCTGTCGCTGTGGACGTGGTGGAAGGCCGCGCGCGACGGCGACCCGCAGGTCGACCGCGACGTCCGCGTCCGCCTCCTCGACGCGACCCGGTCCCCGGTACTGGCCTGGCGCTTCCGCAACGCGTTCCCCGCGGCATACCGCGTCTCACCGCTGGTGGCCACGTCGAGCGAGGTGGTGGCCGAGACCGTGGAGCTCGTCTTCGACTCGATGGACGTCGAGGCCACCTGACCGGCCCCTCGCCCCCTCCGGGGCCGGCGCCGCGGGCGCCCTCCGCGGACGCGTCCCGTCGTTTGCACTCTCCACCCGAGAGTGCCAATAATGGCGTTAGCACTCTCACCCTGAGAGTGACAATCCTGGCCAGTCAAGGTGAGGTCCGGGATGCGCGGATGACATGAGCCGTGCGTGCCGGTCCGTCCGTCGCGGGCACCCGCTGGCCGTCACATCGATTCGCGTGGGAGGAACCACCCGAATGGCCAAGATCATCGCCTTCGATGAAGAGGCTCGTCGCGGGCTCGAGCGGGGCATGAACACCCTCGCCGACGCCGTCCGCGTCACCCTCGGCCCGAAGGGCCGCAACGTCGTGCTCGAGAAGAAGTGGGGCGCCCCCACGATCACCAACGATGGTGTGTCCATCGCCAAGGAGATCGAGCTCGACGACCCGTACGAGAAGATCGGTGCCGAGCTCGTCAAGGAGGTCGCGAAGAAGACCGACGACGTCGCGGGCGACGGCACCACCACCGCCACCGTGCTGGCCCAGGCCCTCGTCAAGGAGGGTCTGCGCAACGTCGCGGCCGGCGCCAACCCGATGGCCCTCAAGCGCGGCATCGAGAAGGCCACCGAGGCCGTCTCCGGCCAGCTGCTCGAGATGGCCAAGGACGTCGAGACCAAGGAGCAGATCGCCTCCACCGCCTCGATCTCCGCCGCTGACCCGCAGATCGGCGAGATGATCGCCGAGGCCATGGACAAGGTCGGCAAGGAAGGCGTCATCACCGTCGAGGAGAGCAACACCTTCGGCCTCGAGCTCGAGCTCACCGAGGGCATGCGCTTCGACAAGGGCTACATCAGCCACTACTTCGTCACCGACACCGAGCGCATGGAGGCCGTGCTCGAGGACCCCTACGTCCTCGTCGTGAACTCCAAGATCTCGGGCATCAAGGACCTGCTCCCGCTGCTCGAGAAGGTCATGCAGTCCGGCAAGCCGCTGCTGATCATCTCCGAGGACGTCGAGGGCGAGGCCCTGTCGACCCTCGTGGTCAACAAGATCCGTGGCACCTTCAAGTCCGTCGCCGTCAAGGCCCCGGGCTTCGGTGACCGCCGCAAGGCCATGCTGGCCGACATCGCCATCCTCACCGGTGGCCAGGTCATCTCCGAGGAGGTCGGCCTCAAGCTCGACACCGCGGAGCTCGACCTGCTCGGCCGTGCGCGCAAGGTCGTCGTCACCAAGGACGAGACCACGATCGTCGAGGGTGCGGGCGACGCCGACCAGATCCAGGGTCGCGTCAACCAGATCCGCGCCGAGATCGAGAAGTCGGACAGCGACTACGACCGCGAGAAGCTGCAGGAGCGCCTGGCCAAGCTGGCCGGCGGTGTCGCAGTCATCAAGGCCGGCGCCGCGACCGAGGTCGAGCTCAAGGAGCGCAAGCACCGCATCGAGGACGCCGTGCGCAACGCCAAGGCTGCCGTCGAGGAGGGCATCGTCGCCGGTGGTGGCGTGGCCCTGCTCCAGGCTGGCAAGGCCGCGTTCGAGAAGCTCGAGCTCGAGGGTGACGAGGCCACCGGCGCGAACATCGTCAAGGTCGCCATCGAGGCCCCGCTCAAGCAGATCGCGATCAACGCCGGTCTCGAGGGCGGCGTCGTCGCGGAGAAGGTCTCGAACCTCCCCGCCGGCCACGGCCTCAACGCCGCCACGGGCGAGTACGTCGACCTCGTGGCCGCGGGCATCATCGACCCGGCCAAGGTGACGCGCTCCGCGCTGCAGAACGCCGCGTCGATCGCCGCGCTGTTCCTCACCACCGAGGCCGTCATCGCCGACAAGCCCGAGAAGGTCGCCGCGGCGGCCCCGGGTGGCGACGAGATGGGCGGCATGGGTTTCTGAGCCGACGCTCGGGACCTGCCGCACACGGCATACGCGCAAGGGCGGCTCACCTCCGGGTGGGCCGCCCTTCCGCATGTCCCGGGGGTGCCGCGGGCGTCCACCGGGCCGCACGTCCCGGTATGCCGCGTACCTCCCGGTCCGTCCGCGCGACTCCGGTGCCCGGGGTCGCGCGGACGTGTAGAACAGTGCGATGACCACCGACGTGCCCGAGGGGCCGCTCGTCCTCGGACCCCTGTTGCGGTACGTCGGCGAGAGCTCGGCCACGGTCTGGGTGCAGACCCGCGACCCGGGCACCGTCGAGGTCGAGGCCTTCGGGCGCACGTGGCAGGCGCGCACGTTCGGGGCGCACGGGCGGCACTACGCGCTCGTCGTCCTCCAGGGGCTCGAGGCGGGCGCGAGCAGCGACTACGTCGTGCGCATCGCCGGCGAGCAGGTCTGGCCCGAGCGCGAGCCGCGGTACGCCGGGCTGCCGGCCAGCCGGGTGCGGCTGCTGCGCCGGTCGGAGCCGACCCGCCTGACCTTCGGCTCCTGCCGCACCAGCGTCCCGCACGACAAGGAGGGCAACGCCAGCAACGGTGTCGACGCCCTGCGGGCGATGGCGTACCACCTCAGCCGGCCCGAGCGGAGGACGGAGGACTGGCCGCACCTCGTGGCCTTCCTCGGCGACCAGGTGTACGCCGACGAGACCTCTGAGGAGATGCGCGCCTACATCGCCTCGCGGCGCAGCCTCGACGAGCCGCCGGGCGGCGAGCTCAAGGACTACGACGAGTACGCCCACCTGTACCTGCTGGCGTGGTCGGACCCGCTCAACCGCTGGCTGCTGTCGACGCTGCCGAGCGCGATGATCTTCGACGACCACGACATCCGGGACGACTGGAACACCTCGCTGTCGTGGCACCGGGAGATCAACGCCACTCCGTGGTGGCACGACCGCATCGTCGGCGGGCTCGGGTCGTACTGGGTGTACCAGCACCTGGGCAACCTCTCGCCGGACGAGCTCGCGACCGACGAGCTGTGGCAGGTCGTCGCCGGCCACGCGGGTGACGACGAGGTCGACCTCACCTCGACCCTCGACGCGTTCGCGGACCGGGTCGACCGTCGGCCCGAGACCTACCGCTGGAGCTACAGCCGCGACCTCGGCGAGTCGCGCCTGGTCGTCGTCGACTCGCGCGCCGCCCGGGTGCTCCAGCCGGGCCACCGGTCGATCCTCGACGACGACGAGATGGCCTGGCTCGACGAGCAGCTGCGTGGTGACGTGGACCACCTCTTCGTGGGCACCTCGCTGCCGTTCCTCATGGCGCAGGGCATCCACGACCTCGAGGCCATCAACGAGGCGATGGCCAACGGCGCCTGGGGCCACCGCGTGGCCGTGTGGGGCGAGAAGCTGCGCCGCGCCGTCGACCTCGAGCACTGGGCAGCCTTCCAGGAGGGCTTCCTGCGCGTCATGGAGATGGTGACCGAGGTGGCCGGTGGACGCAGGGGCAGGCGGCCCGGCACCATCACCTTCCTGTCCGGCGACGTGCACAACTCCTACGTCACGGAGATCACCCCATCGAGCATGGAGCCCGGCAGCAGCAGGGTGGTGCAGCTCGTCTGCTCGCCGATCCGGAACCCGTTGCCGCGCAAGGTCCGCATCGCGCAGGCCTTCCTCGGGAAGCGGCTGGCCAGGCCGATGGAGCTCGTCGTCCGGCACACCGACAAGGTGCCGACCGCGCCCTACCCGTGGACCGTCACGCACGGCCCCTGGTTCGACAACACCCTGGCCACCCTCGAGGTCCGCGGTCGCGGGCTGGTCGTGCGGTGGGACGCCGGCGAGGTCCACGGCGACCGCTACGACGAGCCGGACACGCGGCAGGTCGCCCGGGTGGCCATCTCCTGACCCCTGCTGCGACGAACACCCCGGGAACGAAGCCGGGAGGTTCGGGGTTTCCTCAGGGTGAGGTCAGGGTCGAACCCGAGGGTCCCGGGCCGGCGCCGTCCCTACCGTGGAGGAGAAGGGGAAACCACTGTGAGCCGGGAGCTTGAGATGACATCCACCACCACGACCGAGACACCCACGGCGCAGAGCCGGCGGGATGCCCAGCCGCCTGCGGCACGGGTCGTCGACCTGACCAAGGTGTACGGGAAGGGGGAGACGGCGGTCCGCGCCCTCGACGGGGTCAGCCTCGACATCCGCCGCGGTGAGTTCACCGCGATCATGGGCCCCTCCGGGTCGGGGAAGTCGACGATGATGCACTGCGCGGCCGGTCTGGACGCGGTCACCAGTGGCCAGGTCCTCATCGGTGACGTGGACATCACGACGCTCAAGGACAAGGCCCTCACTGCCCTGCGCCGCGACCGGATCGGGTTCGTCTTCCAGGCCTTCAACCTGGTCCCCACCCTCAGCGCGCAGGAGAACATCCTGCTGCCCATGGCCATCGCCGGGCGCAGGCCGGACCGCGAGTGGTTGGACCTCGTCATCGACACCGTCGGGCTGCGCGACCGGCTCTCACACCGGCCGAGCGAGCTCTCGGGTGGCCAGCAGCAGCGCGTGGCCTGCGCCCGGGCGCTGGTGAGCCGACCCGAGATCGTCTTCGCGGACGAGCCGACGGGCAACCTGGACTCGTCGTCCGGCGCTGAGGTGCTGTCGTTCCTGCGCCGCAGCGTCGACGAGTTCGGCCAGACGATCGTCATGGTCACGCACGACCCGGTCGCCGCCTCGCACACCGACCGCGTCGTCTTCCTCGCCGACGGCCGCTTCGTCGACGAGATGCGCGACCCCACCGCCGAGCGCATCCTCGAGCGGATGGCCGAGCTGTCGGCGCACCACGCGGTGGCCCCCAGCCACCCCTCGGAGGGCTGACCCGTGCTGAGGGCCAGCTGGAAGAGCCTGCTCGGCCGCAAGCTGCGGCTGTTCATGAGCGCCTTCGCCATCATCCTGGGCGTCTCGTTCGTGTCGGGCTCGTTCATCTTCACGGACACGCTCGGCAAGGCGTTCGACGGCATCGTCAACACCGTGGGTGACGTCGTCGTCCGCCCCCAGGTCACCGGCAGCAGCTTCGAGCAGGGGCGGACCGCCAAGACGGTGCCGGGCTCCCTCGTGCGCTCGATCGCCGAGGTTCCCGGCGTCGCGCGGGCCGACGGCAACGTCAGCGACCCCACGACGTTCGTCGTCTCCACCAAGGGCAAGCTCATCGGTGGCGGTGGCCCGCCCGGGCTCGGCCTGAGCCACAACGACGCGCCGACCTCGGCCGGCGACCCGCCGGCGACCTTGTCCAGCGGCCGCTGGCCACAGGGGGACAAGGAGGTCGTGCTCGACTCCTCGACCGCAGCCCGCGCCGGCTACAAGCTCGGCGACACCGTCCAGCTGGTCACCAGCAGCGCGACCCCCAAGCTGTCGGCGAAGCTCGTGGGCATCGCCGAGTTCAAGGGCGGCACCGTCGGCGCCACCCTGGCGTTCTTCGACACGAGGACGGCCCAGCAGATCTACTACGGGGGCAAGGACCAGTACAGCAACGCCTGGGTGACGGCCAAGCCCGGCGTCTCCGCTGCGGACCTCGCGCGGGCCGTGCAGGCCAAGCTCCCGTCGGGCTACCAGGCCGTGACCGGTGACGCCGTGGCCAAGGAGTCGCAGGACTCGGTCACCAAGGCGCTGTCGTTCATCAACGTCTTCCTGCTCATCTTCGCCGGGATCGCCCTGTTCGTCGGGTCGTTCCTCATCATCAACACCTTCTCGATCCTCGTCGCCCAGCGCAGCCGCGAGCTCGCCCTGCTGCGGGCACTCGGCGCGGGACGCCGGCAGGTGACGCGGTCGGTGCTGTTCGAGGCGGTCGTCGTCGGGTTGGTGGGGTCGACCCTCGGGCTGGGCCTCGGGTTCGTCCTGGCCATCGGCATCACGAAGCTGTTCGCGCAGTTCGGGCTCGACCTCAGCGGCTCGCCGCTCGTCTTCCGCCCGACGACCGCCCTCATCGCGTATGCCGTGGGGCTGGTCGTGACCATGCTCGCCGCCTACCTGCCTGCCCGCCGGGCCGGCAAGGTGCCGCCGGTCGCCGCCATGCGCGACGACGTCGCGCTGCCCGAGTCGACGATGCGCTGGCGGCTCATGGTGGGGCTGTGCCTGTTCCTGTTCGGGCTGTGGGCCACCTGGCTCGGTGCCTTCACCAGCGCCGACCACGGGTCCTACTGGGTCGGGTCCGGTGTGTTCGGCCTGGTCATGGCGGCCATCCTGACCAGCCCGGTGATCGGTCGTCCGGTGATCGCCCTGCTGGGCACCGTCTACCGCCGGTTGTTCGGGGCCGTGGGGCTCATGGCCGAGCAGAACGCGGTCCGCAACCCGCGCCGCACGGCGGCCACCGCGTCCGCCCTCATGATCGGCCTGACCCTGGTGTCGATGATGTCCGTCTTCGGCGCCTCGGCCAAGGCGAGTGTCGACCGGTCGGTCAGCGAGAACTTCGTCGCCGACTACGTCGTCTCGAATGCCGTCGGGCAGCCGTTCTCCGCGACCATCACGCGTGAGCTCGCTGCCGTCCCGGGCGTGCAGGCGGCGGCGTCCATGCGCTACACGGGCTCCACGATCGAGGGGAACCAGTCGTGGACCGGTGCCGTCGTCCCCGACCAGTTCGCCGAGGTGGTGCCGCTGCAGATGAAGGCGGGCTCGTTCCGGGGCGCCGGCGACCGCAGCGTCTTCCTCGACGAGGACAAGGCTGCTGCGCTCGACGCCCGAGTGGGCTCGCGGGTCGACGTGGCCATCGCGGGCGGCAAGCCGCAGGCCCTCACGGTGGCGGGCATCTTCGCCAAGCAGGCCATCACTCCGCCCGTGCTCGTCACCCAGGCGGCTGCGACCGCCGCCGGCGAGCCGGCGCAGGACACGGCCACGTACATCCTGCGCAAGCCGGGTGCCTCGGCCGCTGCGGTCGAGTCGGCCCTCGCCAAGGTCGTCGACGCCCAGCCGTCGGTCACGCTCAAGGACCAGGGCGCCTTCGCCGCGGAGCAGCGCAAGCCGATCGACCAGATGCTCTACATCATCTACGCCCTGCTCGGGCTGGCCGTCGTCATCGCTGTGCTGGGCATCGTCAACACCCTGGCGTTGTCGGTGATCGAGCGCACCCGCGAGATCGGCCTGCTCCGGGCGGTGGGCCTGAGCCGGCGACAGCTGCGCAGCATGCTGCGGCTCGAGTCGGTCGCCATCGCCCTGCTGGGTGCGGTGCTCGGCGTCCTCCTCGGCCTCGGTGCCGGATGTGTGCTCCAGCGCAGCCTGGCCGACCAGGGGATCGACGTGCTGTCGATCCCGGCGGCCCAGCTGGCGGTGTTCGTGGTGCTCTCGGGGCTGGTCGGCGTCCTGGCCGCCCTGTGGCCCGGACGGCGCGCCGCCCGCCTCGACGTCCTGCGCGCGATCACCACCGAGTGACCGTTGGGCATCCAGCGAGGGTCACACCCGTGGCCCCTCGCTGGTCGACCGGCGGCATCACGCCCCCAGGAGCCGCACCTTGAGCCTCTCGAACTCGTCGCGGGTGATGTCGCCGTTGGCGAGCAGGCGCGACAGCTCGGTGAGCCCCGCGAGGGGGTCGGCAGGGGTGCCCGGGGCGGCAGCCACGGGCGTGGGTTGCACCGGTTGGTAGGGGTACGTCGGGACCATGCGCTCCCGGTGGGCCCGGATGTGGTCGTTGATGAGGGCCGTGAGGCGCTTGGCGTTGTGGATGCGCGAGTCCGACATCTTCGTGGTCACGCCTTCGGTGCGGGTCACACCGGCCGTGCCGTAGTTGAGGGCGAACCCGAAGAAGCCGTGTTGGTACCAGGCTTCGAACAGGTTGCCCCACGGGTTGTACCAGGTGAGCTTGCGCCAGGGCAGGATCCCGCGACGCACTCGCACTCCGTCCGGGGTCACGGTCCAGGAGACGCTGCGCAGCCACAGCATCCGGTAGATCGAGCGGACGACGACCAGGAAGATCACGAAGCCGACGAAGGACCTGGCGCCCCCTTCCAGCTGTGCCTCGACGAGGCCGAGGAAACCCGCCACGACCACGAGCCAGAGCCCGGTGTAGACGTACGCCACGGCGCTCTTGTGGAAGACGGTCGTCCCCGATGTCGTCGTCATGCGCTGAACGTACGACCGGGCGGCCCGAGCCGCTTCGCCCGAACTGCGTGGACGAACGCGGCATACCCGCCGAAAGCCGCCGAGGCCGCCTGCCGCCGCGGGCGACCCCTGGGTCACTGGAACATGCGCACGGTCTGGGCCTCGGTCTCGGCGTACTGCGCACCGGCCGCGGCCAGGACGCCGCCGATCGAGTCGAGCGAGGCCCGGACCTGCTTCTGCGTCGCCTGCCACTCGCCCACGAGCGACTGGAACCGCGCCGAGGCGGTGCCGGTCCACGCGTCCTGCAGGACGGTGAGCCGGCTCATCATCGCCGTCACCTGCCCGTCGATCTCCCCCGAGATGCGGGCGATGTCGCCCGACGCGGCGCTGATCCGCTCGGTGTCGACCTGGAACTGTGCGGACATGACCCCTCCTGTCGTCCCGGCGCCCCGGTGGCGCCGACTCCCAGCACGGTAGGCGGGCTGCCGGCGGCGCCTGCCGGTTGTCCACAGGCCCCTGTCGGGCCCCGGTCGGGCGCGTCGCTGGCCGGCCGCCGGGGTAGCGTCGGCCCGTGACCATCTGGATCGACCCGCCGGCCTGGCTCGCGCACGGGCGCCTGTGGTCCCACCTCGTGAGCGACCGCTCCTACGACGAGCTGCACGACTTCGCTGCGGCACAGGGCATCCCGCGCCGCGCGTTCGAGGGCGACCACTACGACGTCCCCGAGGAGCGGTATGCCGCGCTGGTCGGCGCGGGCGCGCAGCCGGTGGCCGGGCGTGACCTCGTGCGGATCCTGCGCGCGAGCGGGCTGCGCGTGCAGAAGCGCCGGCTCGAGCGGGTCGTCGCCTCCGTGCCGGACGCGGCGTGGCTGCCGCCGGGGTCACGGGCCGACGTCATCGCCTCGCGCCAGGCGGAGCCGCCCTCGACGACGGTCGTCGTCCGCCTCGCGCTGTGGCGGGGCGAGGAGCTGCTCGTCGTGGACCGCGTCTCGGGCGGGGGCCCCGACCTGCCGTCCGCCCCCGTCGGCGCCCTCGACACCGGGGCGGTGCTGGACCACCTGCACGCGGTCGTCATGGGTGGCCCGGTGCGCGCGACCGCGACCCTGCTCGGCTACGTGCGCAACACCGTCCCGCAGCCCGACGCCGACTACCCGTGGCCGGTGCCGACCGCGGCCTTCGCGGTGTGGACCGACGAGGTGGAGGCCGGGACGCAGGCCCTCGCCGGGCGCTGGGTCCACCCGGCCGAGGTCGAGGGCGAGCTGTCCACCCGGCACTGGTGGCCCTTGGTGTCGGGCGGGCCGCGCCGGTGAGCGGTCTCGTCGGCCGCGTCCCGGGTGCCCGCTTCGCCGACGGCAGCTCGTGCGACGTCGACCTCTGGCTCGACCCGGTGCCCGTCCCGCCCGGCCGCGTCTTCGCGGCCATGGTGGTGCTGCGCGACGGCGACGGCCGGTGTGCCGCCGCCTGGAGCCCGCGCCGGCAGGAGTGGGGGATCCCCGGGGGCTGGCGCGAGGACGGCGAGTCCGTGCCCGAGTGCGCGGTCCGCGAGGTGTGGGAGGAGACGGGGGTGCGCCTGCACGCGGCGGACCTGGTGCCCGTCGGGCACGAGGACTTCCACCCCATCGGCGTCCGCGGTCGCTGGCCGGCCGAGGGTGGCAGCATGCAGCTGTATGCCGCGCGGCTCGAGGCCCCGGGGCCACCCCTCGTGGCGGGGGAACCGGACGCGGTCGACCCCCAGTGGCTGGATCCTGCGGAGCTCGAAGCCCGCTCGGGCGGCCAGTTCTGGTGGCCGATGGTGGCGGGCGTCCTGGCGGGCTGACCCGGGGTCCCGGAGGTCGCGCGGGCGCAGTGGGGTGCAGGGCGCTCGCCGGTGCGGACGCGGCCTCACTCAGGCGAGCGCGCGCAGCTCCGCGGCGAGGTTCTGCCGGGCGCGCTCCTCCCACGTGTCCCGGGCGAAGGAGGTCGCGTAGACGGAGTCCCGCTCGAGGAACGGTCGGAGCACGGCGGCCCGGCCGGCGCGGAACGCCTCGTCGGGCACGGCGGCATACTCCTCGCGCACCTGCTCGGTGTACTGGGCGTACCGGTCCGGCGGTGCGGACAGGATCCACAGGTCGGCGTCGTGGAAGGCGGCAGGGAGGCCGCTGTCGGGCAGGTCGTGGGACGTCGTGGCGAGAACGAGGTCGCGCACCGTGGCGACGTCCTCCTCCTCGAGCCCGAGGGCGTGCAGGTCTCGGGTGGCCAGGTCCGCGCTGGCCCGCTCGTTGTCGCCGCCGGTGGCCGACGGGTCGTAGACCGCGTCGTGGAACCAGCCCACCAGCCGCCCCAGGGTCCCCTCGCGGGTGTCGAGCGCACCTGCCTGCTCGAGGTCCTCCAGCGCCCAGAAGACCTCCACGAGGTGGCGGGTGGTGTGGTACCTGCGGTGCGGCTCGGTCCAGCGGGCGAGCAGGTCGGCGCCGATCGCCTGGACCGCGTCCGAGTGGGCGTGCGGAGCGAGGTCGCCGAGGTCGAGCTTCCACCACGTGATGAGTGCCGGCACGGCCGGCAGTCTGGCACGGGTCGGGCGCGCGGTAGGTGATGTGGCGGGCCCCCGTCGTGCGGGAGCGGGTCGCTCAGCTCGTGCGACCGCGGTACCGGCGAACCTTGGCGCGGTCGCCGCACGTGGCCATGTCGCACCATCGGCGCTGCTTGCTGCGGGACCGGTCCAGGAACGGGTGGGTGCACCGGTCGTCGGCGCACCAGCGGACGACCGCGCCGTCGTCGCGGTCGTAGAGCTCCGTGGCGGCCCGCGCCACCGCCGCCAGGCACGCCGCCGCGGGGCCGCGGCGGACGACCGAGCCGTCCGGGCCGAGCTGCGGGACGGGTCCCGGCAGGCGCGCGAGCCGGTTGACCGCCGCCCGGCCGGCTGGCGGCGGGGCCGCACCGGCGACGAGGGCGGTCACCAGGGCGTGTAGGTGCTCGCGCAGCCGTACTGCCGCTCGCAGGTCCTCCGTCGTCACCCTCGGCGCCCGGTCGACGATGCCGGCGTCGACGAACCACTGCGCCAGCGTCGCTGCGTCGGTGAGCTCGTCGAGGTCGGTCGTGCCCCGCTCCGCGACGGTGCCGACGAGGTCGAGTGCCGGGTTGCCGGCCACGTGGACCAGGGACATGTCACCAGTTTGACAGGTGTCACGAAGTCGATCAAGGTCGTGGTAACTGGTCAAAGGGGTGTCATGCGACGGCGCGGTGTGGTCCTGTTCCTCGGTAGTGCTGTCCTGGTGCGCTCGATGGACGCCGGGGCCGGCGTCGGCCTCGTCCTGCTGTGCACCGACCGGGTGTCGCACGATCCGGTCCGTGTGGCCGGGCTGCTCGCCGCCGCGCTCACGGCGCTCCACGTCACGGGACCCCTGAGCGCACCGCTGCTCGGACGGGTCCGCGACCGCAGGTGGGTCGTGTCGATGGCGGGGCTGGTGGCATCGGCGGGTGTGGCGCTCGGCACCGTCGTGGTCGGGTCGTGGCCGATGGCCGCCGCCGTCGTGCCCTGGGCCGTGGCCGGCGCGTGCGGGCCGATGCTCACGGGCGGCCTGAGCAGCCTGCTCCCCTCCGGTGTCGGGGACGGGAGGAGGTCCCGGGCTCTCGACGCACTCACGTACGGCGCGTCGGCGACGGTGGCCCCGGCCCTGGTGGCGCTGCTCGCCACCACGTGGTCCTCCGCCGCCGCGCTGTGGGCGCTCGCCGGCTGCGGGGCCCTCGGCTCGGCGGGCGTCCTGGTCCTCCCTCGGGCCCCCGCAGCCTCGTCGGAGGAACAGCCGGTGACGTCCCGGCAGGTCGCTGCGCACCTGTGGCGCGAACCCCGGCTGCGCACGGTCGTGGCCCTCACGTGGGTGGGTGCGCTCACGGTGTCGGCAGCCCTGCTCACCGGAACGGCGCTCGCCCGCCGTCAGGGGAGCGCCGAGGCCGGATGGGTCGTCTCGGCCTTCGGGCTGGGCGGCCTGGCGGCCGGCCTGGGCCTGGCGGTCCGCCCACTGCGAGCGCGTCCCGATGCCGGGATGGTCCTCGTGACGGGGGTGCTGGGGGCCGTGCTCGCGGGGTGCGCCGTGGTGGGTGCCGACGCCCCGTTCCTGGCTGCCGGGTTCGGCGCGCTCGGGGGAGTGCTCGCGGTCCACACGCTGCTCAGCCTGTCGGCGCGTGGAGAGCTCTCGCCACCGCACCTCGCGGGGCCGGTGTTCGTCGCCGTCGGCGGGGCCAAGGTCGCCTTCTCCTCGGCCGGGACCGCGCTCGCGGGGTTCGCTGCCGCGTGGGGCGGTCAGCGCGTGCTGGCCGGGCTGGGCGTGGTGACGGTGCTGTCCGCACTCGGGATCGCACCGGGCGCCCTGCGTCGCGCCGGGTTCAGTCGGCCAGCTCGGCCGGGAGCGGTTGCGCGTGCACCACGGTGAGGGCGGAGACGGCACGCGTGAGGACGACGTAGAGACGGCGCAGACCGGTGCGGGCATCCGGCTCGGCCGCCGCGATCTCCGCAGGCTCGACCACGACGACCCGGTCGAACTCGAGGCCCTTCGCGACGCTGGCCGGGACGACGTCGACCTGGTGGTCGATGTCGCCGTGGTCCTGCCCCAGGACACCGTGCTCGATACCGTTGTCCTGCAAGGCCTTCGTGAGTGCCGGTACTGAGGCGTCGGGGGCTATGACGCCGACCGAGCCCGGCTCGGCCGACTCCGTCGCCACGACCTCGACCACCCGTGCGGCCACGTCTCCGGCCACCGGCACGAGGTCGAGCCGGCCCGGGTTGTCACGGACCGAGACCGGCGCGCCCAGTCCCTGGGCCATGTGCGGCAGGAGGCGCGCTGCATACTCGATGACCGACGCGGGCACGCGGAAGCCGCGGTCGAGCACCTCCACGTGGCTGCCCGGCTTGCCCAGGTGGGCCAGCGAGGACTCCCACGAGTCGGTGGCCCACGGTGTGGTGCCCTGTGCGATGTCGCCGAGCACCGTCGCCGCACCGGTGGAGCAGCGCCGTCCCACGGCGCGCAGCTGCATCGGCGAGAGGTCCTGCGCCTCGTCGAGCACGACGTGGCCGAGCGAGGGCGTGCGGCTGATGTGGTCGGTCAGTTCGTCGAGCAGCACGGCGTCGGCGTGGGACCAGCGCGCGGCCCCCTTGGTGCGAGGAGGGTTGTCCCACAACAGGACCCGCTGCTCGTCCTCGGTGAGGAGGCCGTCGGCGTGGCGTGCGAGGACCTCGGCGTCGGAGAGCAGGTCGAACAGCACCGCCTTGGCGTCCAGCGCCGGCCAGAGGGTGCCGACGTACTTCTTCACGACGGCCGAGCGCGCGACCGCGTCCTGCACGCGGTCGTCGGGCGAGTCCCCGGCCGCCTCCATCTTGAGCAGGACGGTGTGGGCGAGGCGTTGGGGCAGCATCTGCCGGGCGGCGTCGTAGCGCACGCCCCGCGCGCGGAGCTCCTCGACGATCTCCGCGACCTCGTATGCCGGGACGCGCCACTTGCGCACGCCGCGCGGCACGACGAGTGGCTCGGTCGCAGTGCCGACCGCCGACCACACGGCGCGGCGGAGCACCTCCGCCAGCCGGGCGTCGCCCTTGAGCACGGCCGTCTCGGTGGGGTCGGTGCCGCGGACCGGCACCGAGGCCACGAGCTCCTCGATGGTGGTGTGGCCGACGGCGACCTCACCGAGGGCCGGCAGGACGGCGCCGATGTGCTCGAGGAAGGCGCGGTTCGGCCCGATGACGAGCACCCCGGACCGGGCGAGCTTGTCGCGGAACGCGTAGAGCAGCCACGCGGCGCGGTGCAGGCCGACGGCGGTCTTGCCCGTGCCCGGAGCCCCCTGGACGCAGATGGTCCGGTCCGCGCCGGCGCGCACGATCTCGTCCTGCTCGGGCTGGATGGTGGCGACGATGTCGCGCATCGGGCCGACACGGGGCCGCTCGATCTCCTCGGCGAGGATCTGGCTGCGGACCTCGTGCTCGCCGCGGTCCTGGAGGTGCTCGTCCTCGTAGGCGGTGATGCGCCCGTGGTCGAGGCCGAACCGGCGGCGCAGCACCACGCCCATCGGGTCGGTGCGGGAGGCCCGGTAGAACGCCGTCGACATCTGGGCGCGCCAGTCGATGACCATGGGGTCACCGTGCTCGTCCGCGACGTGGCGACGGCCGATGTGCCAGCTCTCGGGTCCCTGGTCGGAGTGCGAGCCGTCGGTGTCGACCCGGCCGAAGAACAGGGTCGTCGAGGGGTCGTCCTCGAGGGAGGCCGCACGCAGGTGCAGGGTGCGGGCCAGGTGCTCGGCCGAGATCGGGTCGTGGGCCTGGACCTTGAGCGACAGGGTCTGCTCACGCATCCGCGCCAGCGCCGCCCGTGCGCGCTCGAGGTGCTCCCTCTCCCGCTCGAGCTCGTCGAGGGCGGAGGCGTCAGGCACGAGGGGCGATTCTGCCACCGGACCCCGGCTCGGCCAACCGCGTTTCCCCGTTCCGCCGCAGACGAGGCCGCGCCCCTCGGGAAGGGGACCCGAGG
>NZ_JBHUYG010000028.1:0-42290 GCF_042668795.1 Pedococcus sp. NPDC057267
GTCGTCCGGCGCCCCCTGTCGGCGTGTGGTCAGGAGCTCACTTGAGGAAGTCGGGCACGTCCAGGTCGTCGCCCTCGTCGAACGTGACGGTGCGCGGCGGGCGGCCGACCGGCTCGCGGGGGGCGGCGGGCTGGGTCTGGTGCGGCTGGGAGGTGCTGACGCCCTCCCCCTCGTGGGTGCGCACCGGGGCCGGCTGCGGCTGCGCCGGCGCGGACTGCTCGGGGGTGGGGCGGTATGCCGGCTGCGGGGCCGCCTGCGGCGCGGGCGCTGCCGGGGCGGGAGCCGAGGGGGCGGCCTGCTGCGGCGCGGTCTGGGCCGGACGGGTGGCACCTTGGATCTGGCCGATCGCCCGCTCGTTCTCGCGCTTGAGCGGGGCGCCGCCGTCGAAGCCCGCGGCGATGACGGTCACCCTGACCTCGTCGCCGAGGGCGTCGTCGATGACGGCTCCGAAGATGATGTTCGCCTCGGGGTGTGCGGCCTCCTGGACGAGGCGCGCCGCCTCGTTGATCTCGAACAGGCCGAGGTCGCTGCCGCCCTGGATCGACAGCAGGACGCCGTGCGCGCCGTCGATGCTCGCCTCGAGCAGCGGGCTGGAGATCGCCAGCTCGGCCGCCTGCACCGCGCGGTCGTCGCCGCGCGAGGAGCCGATGCCCATGAGCGCCGAGCCGGCACCCTGCATGACCGACTTGACGTCGGCGAAGTCGAGGTTGATCAGGCCCGGCGTGGTGATGAGGTCGGTGATGCCCTGGACACCGGAGAGCAGCACCTGGTCGGCGGACCGGAAGGCGTCGAGCATCGAGACCGCGCGGTCGCTGATCGACAGCAGCCGGTCGTTAGGGATGACGATGAGGGTGTCGACCTCCTCGCGCAGGTTGCCGATGCCGGACTCGGCCTGGTTGGCGCGACGGCGGCCCTCGAAGGTGAACGGCCGGGTGACGACGCCGATCGTCAGGGCACCGAGGCCCTTGGCGATCTTGGCGACGACAGGGGCGCCACCGGTGCCCGTGCCACCGCCCTCGCCCGCGGTCACGAAGACCATGTCGGCGCCCTTGAGCACCTCCTCGATCTCCTCGGCGTGGTCCTCGGCCGCCTTGCGCCCGACCTCGGGGTCCGCGCCGGCGCCGAGCCCACGGGTGAGCTCACGGCCCACGTCGAGCTTGACGTCGGCGTCACTCATCAGCAGCGCCTGCGCGTCGGTGTTGATGGCGATGAACTCCACGCCCTTGAGGCCGACCTCGATCATGCGGTTGATGGCGTTGACGCCACCACCGCCGATGCCGACGACCTTGATGACGGCCAAGTAGTTCTGCGGTGCTGCCACGGCGGTGGGCCTCTCCTGGGGTGCTGCTGGGTGCTGGTGTCTAGACGTGAAGTTGAGAGTTATGCCTGGGTTCCCAACGGTTTCCGGTGCCGCCGACGCTATGCGTGGGGACAGTGGCAGGCAACGAGGCGGTCCGCGTGTCGCAGCACGGATTGCCTGCGCGGCGGGGTTTTGCTGGCCGCGCCCGGGGAAGTGTGTCACACCCGTCACAAGCGCCCCACGGGCCCCGTGCCCCACACTGCGCGCCCGGGCCCCGGCCCACCGCTCGGGCCCGCTCCCCAGCCCTGGCGCGGGGGCGGACCCGGCGCGGCTCAGCGGGTGACGGGGGTGTTCGGCGCGCTGACGTCGATGACCGCGTGCGGGGTCCTGAGCAGGGCCTGGACGATGGCCAGCTTGCGCTCCGGCTCGGCCACACCGCCCCACACGACCGTCGTGGGACCCACCCTCATCGTGACGAGGTTGGCACTGCTGACCGTCACCGCGGAGACCCTCCGCTGGAGGGAGTCGGGCAGCACCTTGAGGACGCTGACGGCGGCGGCGAGGGCGTCCTGGGACAGTGCCGCGTCGGAGGCGGCGCTGACGACCGGCACCCCCTTGGGTGCGGTCGTCACCACGGCGTAGGCGACTCCCGTCTCGTCCACAACCTTCAGTTGACCTTGAGGGTTCTTCACGACCAGGAAGGGCACGCGGGGGCTGGCGTGGATGACCAGCGTGCTGGGCCAGGAACGCTCGATGGAGACGTCGGCCAGCGTCGCCCGCTCGGCAACCCGGGCTGCCACGCCGCGGGTGTCGACCCGCGCCAGCGGCTCCCCCATCGGGACCTTGGCGAGCTCGGTGATGGGCGCGACCTCGGCCGCGGGCACCCCCACGACCTCGACGCTGCGCACGGCCAGCACCGGGCTCCAGGCGACCAGCCACACCAGCAGGGCGACGAGGGCGACGGCTCCGGCGGCATACCCCCACAGGCGCAGCGGGCGGCGCCGCGCGAAGGTGGCGCGCTGCTGGAACCGGTCGCGCGACGACGCCAGGCCGCGCGGGGCGCTGCGCCCGCTCATCCCTGCGCGAGGACCCGCAGGACCTCGGGGCCGATCATGGTCACGTCACCGGCGCCCACGGTGAGGACGAGGTCGCCGTCGGCCGCCAGCCCGGCCACCACCTGGGGCACGGCGGTCCACGAGGAGACCACCCGGACGTCCGCCCCCGGCTCGAGCTCGAGCAGCGCGTCGGCCACGAGCTGGGACGAGACGCCGGGGACCGGGTCCTCGCGCGCGGCATACACGTCCATGAGGACGACGACGTCGGCCGGGCGGAGGGCGGCCGCGAACTCGCGGGCGAAGTCCCGGGTGCGGGAGAACAGGTGCGGCTGGAAGACGACGACGAGGCGGCCCTGCCCGGCGACCAGGTCACGACCGGTCGAGACGACCGCGGCGACCTTGCCCGGGTTGTGCGCGTAGTCGTCGACGACCGTCACGCCGGCTGCCGACCCCTTGGGCTCGAACCGACGGCGCGTGCCGGTGAAGCCGAACAGCCCGTCGAGCACCCGGGTCGGGTCCTGCCCGAGCCCCTCGACGGCCACCGTGTATGCCGCCGCGGCGTTGAGCAGGTTGTGCCGGCCGGGGATGTTGACCCGCAGCACCCGCGACTGGCCGTCGGGGCCGGTGAGGGTCGCCCGGGCCATGAGGCCCCGGAAGGTCTCCTGCCCCAGGACGACGTCGGCCTCGGGCGACCAGCCGTAGGTGAGGACGCGGGTGCCGGCGGTGCGGGCCTTCCGGGCGAGGCTGCGCGAGCCCTCGTCGTCCTCGCACGCCACGAGCAGCCCCCCGGGCAGCACCGACGCCGCGAACTCGGCGTAGGCGTCACGGACGCGCTCGAACGTGCCGTAGAAGTCGAGGTGGTCCGGCTGCACGTTGGTGACGACGGCGACCTCGGGGCGGTAGACGAGGAACGAGCCGTCGCTCTCGTCGGCCTCGGCGACGAAGACGTCGCCGGTGCCCCAGTGGGCGTTGGTGCCGTGCTTGGCCAGCTCTCCCCCGGCCGCGAACGAGGGGTCGATGCCGCAGTGCTGCAGCGCGACCGTGAGCATCGAGGTCGTGGTCGTCTTGCCGTTGGCACCCGCCACCGCGACCCGGCGGGAGCCGGCCATCGTCGAGGCGAGGGCCTGCGAGCGGTGCAGGACGCGCAGGCCGCGTTCGCGCGCGGCGGCCAGCTCGACGTTGCCCTCGCGGATGGCCGAGGAGATGACGACGGTGGCGACGCCGTCGAGGTGGGCGGGGTCGTGGCCGACGTGCACCTGCGCCCCCTCCGCCGCCAGGGCCGCGAGCACCGGGGACTCCTTGGCGTCGGAGCCGCTGACGCGCGTGCCGCGGGCGAGCATGACCCGGGCCACGCCGGACATGCCCGAGCCGCCGATCGCGATGAAGTGCACGGCACCGAGCTGCTCGAGCGGGGGCACCGGCTCGGTGAAGTCGAAGCGCGGGTTCTGGCCGTTCACGGGCGGACCTCTCCCGGGGCGGCCTGCGACTCGGCGAGGGCCGCCTCCACCATGTCGGCCAGCAGCTCGTCGGCGCCGCGCTCCCCCACCGCCGCGGCGGCCGCGGCCATCGCGTCGATGCGTGCCGGGTCGGTCAGGAGCGGAACCAGCGTCGAGCCCACCCACTCGGGCGTGGCCTGGGGGTCGTCCACGATGATCCCGCCCCCGGCCTCGACGACGTCGGCGGCGTTGAACTGCTGCTCGCCGTTGCCGATCGGCAGGGGCACGTAGACGGCGGGGAGGCCGACGGCCGTGAGCTCGCAGACCGTGTTGGCGCCCGCCCGGGCCACGACGAGGTCGGCCGCGGCGTAGGCGAGGTCCATCCGGTCGGTGTACGGCGCGACGACGTACGGCGGCCCGTCGCCGTCGGTCGACGGGGTGAACTCCTTGCCGGCCCCGGTGAGGTGCAGGACCTGGACCCCACCCGCGCGGAGCTGCGCGGCGCTCGCCTCGAACGTCGCGTTGAGCCGCTGGGCGCCGAGCGAGCCGCCCGTCACCAGGAGGGTGGGGTGGTGGTCCTCGAGCCCGAAGTGCGCCAGTCCCTCGGCGCGCGTCGCGGCGCGGTCGAGGTGGGCGATCTCGGACCGCAGCGGCATGCCGATCGCGGTCGCGTGGGCCAGCCGCGTGCTCGGGAACGTCGTGGCGACGTGGGTGGTCATCCGGGCGCCGACACGGTTGGCCAGGCCGGGGCGGGCGTTCTGCTCGTGCACGACGACCGGGACGTGGCAGCGCCGCGCGGCGAGGTATGCCGGCGTGGAGACGTAGCCGCCGAAGCCGACCACGACCTGGGCGCCGGTCTGCTGGATGGCCCGCTCGGCCGCGCGGACCGCCCCGCGCAGGTTGGTGGGCAGCCGCAGCAGGTCGCCGGAGGGCTTGCGCGGCAGCGGCACCTTGGGCACGGTCAGCAGCGGGTAGCCGCGGTCGGGCACGAGGCGGGACTCCAGACCGGTCTCGGTGCCCAGTGCCGTGATCGTGATCCCGGGGTGGCGCCGGCGCAGGCAGTCGGCCAGCGCGAGCAGCGGGGAGACGTGGCCGGCCGTCCCGCCGCCGGCCAGCAGGACGGACGTCGGGTTCGTGGTGGACATCAGTCCCTCCCCCGCCGTCCGGGCAGGACCGCGATGGTGCGGCGCACGACCGAGGGGCGGGCCGACAGGGCCTCCGTGCACCCGGGTTCGTTGCGTGCGAACGAGAGCAGGATGCCCAGCGCCGCCATCGTCGTCATGAGCGACGACCCGCCGTAGGACACGAGCGGCAGCGGGAGGCCGATGACCGGGAGCAGCCCGATCACGGCACCGATGTTGACGAACGCCTGTACCACGATCCACGCCATGGTGCCACCGGTCGCGATCTTGATGAACAGGTCGTCGGTGCGCAGGACGATGCGGTAGCAGACGAGGGCGAAGGCGCAGAACAGCCCGAGCAGGACGAGGGTGCCCGGCAGGCCGAGCTCCTCGCCGATGATCGCGAAGATGAAGTCGTTGTGCGCCTCCGGCAGCCACTGCCACTTCTCGCGGCTGGCCCCGAGCCCGACGCCCCACCACCCGCCGTCGGCCAGCGCGTAGCGGCCGTGCAGCGGCTGGCGCGCCGCGCCGTACGGGTTGGTGTCCTTGCCCAGCCAGACGTCGAACCGCCCGAGCCGGTTGGGGCTCGTCACGATGAGGGTGATCGCCGCGGCGGCCATGCCGGCCAGGCCCCACGCGAACAGCTTGCGGGGGACGCCCGCGGTGAACAGGACTGCTCCGACGATGCCGCCCATGACGATGGCCGTGCCGAGGTCGCCGCCGCCGAGGTCGAGCCCGACCGTGACGAGGACGCACGGGAACAGGTACGGGAGGATCACGTTCTTGAGCCGCTCGAGGCTGCGCCCGCGGGCCGAGAGCACGAGCGCCCCGACCAGGACCAGGCCGATCTTGGCGAACTCCGCGGGCTGGATCGTGAAGCTGCCCGCCCCGATCCAGTTGCGGTTGCCGTTGACCGTGACACCCAACGGGGTGAAGACGAGCAGCATCGCGAGCACCGAGCCACCCAGGATGGGCAACGACAGCGCCTTCCAGCCGCGGACCGGGATCCGGCTGGCGCCGAGCATGACCAGCCCGCCGAGGACCGCGAACATCAGCTGCTTGCGGAAGAAGAGGTACGGCGTGCTGTTGTGCGTGGCCACCAGGGACATGACCGAAGACGCGGAGAGCACCATGATCAGGCCGATGACGACGAGCACCACCGAGACCGACAGCAGCACGTAGTAGCTGGTGACGGGTGAGTCGAAGCGGGCCAGCCAGCCCGTCGGGCCGAGGTCGTCGGCGCGCGACACCTTCCCCGTCCCGGGGGGCGCGGCGGTGGTACTGCTCACTGCCTACTCCCCTGCGCTGCCGGCACGGCGGGCGACGGCCGCCGCGAAGGCATCGCCCCGGGCACCGTAGTTGGGGAACATGTCCATCGACGCCGCGGCGGGGGCCAGCAGCACCACGTCACCCTCCTCGGCGAGCTCGGAGGCACGCTCCACGACGACGTCCATGACCCCAGTGTCCGTGGTCGGCACGTCCACGACCGGGACATCGGGCGCGTGTCGGGCGAGCGCCTGGGCGATCTGCTCGCGGTCCCGTCCGATGAGCACCACACCCCGCAGCCGGCTCGCGGCGTCCTTGACGAGGTCGTCCACGTCGGCGCCCTTGAGCAGGCCACCGGCCACCCAGACGACCTTCTCGAACGAGTGCAGGGACGCGGCCGCGGCGTGCGGGTTGGTGGCCTTGGAGTCGTCGACGAAGCGGACGCCGCCGACCTCCCCCACTTGCGCGATGCGGTGCGGCTCGGGCGTGAAGGCGCGCAGGCCGTCGCGCACCGCGACCGGCGGCACGCCGTACGCGCGGGCGAGCGCGGCTGCGGCGAGGGCGTTCGCGACGTTGTGCGGGGCCAGGACGGCCGAGGACCCCTGCACGTCGGCCAGCGTCGCGAGCTCGGCCGCGGACGTGCGGCGCTCCTCGACGAAGGCGCGGTCGGCGAGGACGTCGTCGACCAGGCCCACCATCGACAGCCCGGGCGTGCCGAGGGTGAAGCCGATCGCCCGGCAGCCCTCCTGCACCTCGGCGTCCATGACGAGCTGCTCGGTCACGGGGTCCTGGACGTTGTAGACGCAGGCGACCTTGGTGTTGGCGTAGACCTTGCCCTTGGCCTGCCGGTAGGCGTCCATCGAGCCGTGCCAGTCGAGGTGGTCGGGCGCGAGGTTGAGGCAGGCGGAGGCGTGCGGCGCCAGCGAGTCCGACCAGTGCAGCTGGAAGCTCGACAGCTCGACGGCGATGACGTCGTACGGCTCGGGGTGCAGGACCGCCTCGAGGATGGGGGTGCCCACGTTGCCGGCGGCGGTGGCCCGCAGGCCGGCAGCGCGCAGCATCGAGGCCAGCATCTCGACCGTCGTCGTCTTGCCGTTGGTACCCGTGACGGTGAGCCACGGGGCGGGGCCGACGGCCTGCCGCATGCGCCAGGCGAGCTCGACCTCGCCCCAGACGGGGATGCCGCGGGCGGCCGCCGCGGCGAGCAGGGGCTGGTCCGGCCGCCACCCCGGGGAGGTGACGACGAGGTCGGCGTCCCAGGCCTGCGGCATACCGGCCACGTGCTCGGGACCCAGGCGCACGTCGACGCCGAGGATGTCGAGGATCCGCGCCCGCTCCCCCAGCGCCGCGTTCACCGCGGGGTCCCCGCCGTCGACGGCGATGACGACCGCGCCGCGCTCGTGCAGGGCGTCGGCCGCGGCGAAGCCGCTCACGCCGAGCCCGGCGACGAGGACGCGCAGGCCGCTCCAGTCGGCGGAGGCGTCGGTGAGGCCGTCGAGGCGCCCCCCGACCGGTGCGCCGCTCACTGCGCCCCCACGACCCACTCGGCGTAGAACAGCCCGAGTCCGAGCGCCACGAAGAGCCCCGCGACGATCCAGAACCGGATGACGATGGTGACCTCGTTCCAGCCCAGCAGCTCGAAGTGGTGCTGCAGCGGCGCCATCCGGAAGACCCGTTTGCCGGTGAGCTTGAACGAGCCGACCTGGATGATCACCGACAGCGTGATCGCGACGAACAGGCCGCCGAGGATGATGATGAGCAGCTCGGTGCGGGTGGTGATGGCCAGGCCGGCCAGTGCACCGCCGAGGGCCAGCGAACCGGTGTCGCCCATGAAGATCTTGGCCGGTGAGGCGTTCCACCACAGGAAGCCGAAGCAGGCCCCCATGCAGGCGGCCGCCACCACCGCCAGGTCACGCGAGTCCCGCACCTCGTAGCACTTCAGGCCCGGGGTGAGCTGGCAGTTCTGGTTGCCCTGCCAGATGCCGATGAGGACGTAGGCGGCGAACACCATCACCGAGGCACCGGTCGCGAGGCCGTCGAGGCCGTCGGTGAGGTTCACGCCGTTGGACGTGCCGGCGATCATGAGGTTGGCCCAGATGACGAACAGGATCAGGCCGATGAGGGGCCCGGCGAAGGCCAGGTCGACGGGCGTGTCGCGCACGAACGAGATCTGCGTCGAGGCAGGGGTGCGCCAGTGGCTGTTGGGGAACTGCAGCGCCAGCACGGCGAAGACGACGGCGACGAGGGTCTGGCCCGCGAGCTTCTCCCCCGAGCGCAGCCCGAGGCTGCGCTGCTTGGAGATCTTGATGTAGTCGTCGAGGAAGCCGACCAGCCCCAGCCCAGCCATGAGGAAGAGCACGAGGACGGCACTCCAGGTGAGCGGCGTGAAGGTGATGAGGTGCGCGAGGCCGTATGCCGCGAGGCTCGAGCCGATGATGACGGCGCCACCCATGGTGGGCGTGCCGCGCTTGGTGTGGTGCGAGGTCGGGCCGTCGTCGCGGATGAACTGCCCGTAGCCCTGGCGGACCAGGAACTTGATGAACATGGGGGTTCCGAGGAGGGCACCCACGAGGGAGATGACGGCCGCCGCCAGCACCGCCTTCACGTCGCGTCCTCCTCGGTGCCGCCGGCTCCACCCGTGGGTCCGGCGTCGCCGGCCACCTTGTCCCCGAGCCACCGTAGCCCGGCGTCGCGGCTGGACTTGAACAACACGACGTCTCCCGGGGCGAGTGTCTCGGCAAGCAGATCGTAGGCGGCGTCGGCGTCGGGGACCCACACGGCCTCCTGGCCCCACGAGCCCTCGTGCTGGGCACCGGTGGCCATGGGCCGGGCGGTCTCGCCGACGACGACGAGACGGCTGATGTTGAGGCGCACCGCGAGCCGGCCGATGGCGTCGTGCTCGGCGGTCGACTCCTCGCCCAGCTCGAGCATCGAGCCCAGGACGGCCCAGGTGCGCCGGGGGGTGCCGTCGTCGGCGCGGCCCATCGCCACGAGGGCCTTGAGCGCGGCGCGCATGGACTCCGGATTGGCGTTGTAGGCGTCGTTGACGACGGTGACGCCGTCGGGACGCTCGGTGACCTCCATGCGCCACCGCGAGGCGGGCGTGGCGGTGGCCAGGGCCCTCACCGTCGCCTCGACGTCGAGGCCGCAGGCGCGGGCCGCGGCGACCACCGAGAGCGCGTTGGCGACGTGGTGCTCGCCGTGCAGCCGCAGCGTGACGTCGGCCGACCCGTCCGGGGTCGTGAGCCGGAAGGACGGGCGACCGAGCGGGTCGAGGGAGACGTCGTCGGCACGCACCTCGGCGTCCGGGGCGGTGCCCACGAGCACCACCCGGGCCTGCGTCTTCGCCGCCATGCCGCGCACCGCGGTGTCGTCGGCGTTGAGGACGGCGACCCCGTCGGCGGGCAGGGCCTCGACCAGCTCCGCCTTGGCGACCGCGATCGCCTCGCGGGAGCCGAACTCCCCCACGTGGGCGGACCCGACGTTGAGCTCGAGGCCGATGCGGGGTGGCGCGATCGTCGTGAGGTAGCGGATGTGGCCGGTGCCGCGCGCGCCCATCTCCGCGACGAGGTAGCGCGTGTCGGGCGTGACTCGGAAGACGGTGAGGGGCACGCCGACCTCGGAGTTCAGCGAGCCCACCGGCGCGACGGTCGGCGCGGCCTGCGACAGGACGTGGGCCAGCAGGTCCTTGGTGGAGGTCTTGCCGGACGAGCCGGTGATGCCGATGACGGTCAGGTCCGGGTGCCGGTCGACGACGGCCCGTGCCAGCGTCGCGAGCCCGTCCTGGATGTCGTCCACGACGACGCAGGGCAGGTCCTCGACCGGGCGGGTGGTCATGGCCGCGACGGCACCCTGCTCCCTGGCCGGGGCGACGAAGGCGTGGCCGTCGGCGTGCTCCCCCACCCGGGCGACGTAGAGCCCTCCCGGGCCCGCCTCCCGCGAGTCGGTGACGACGGGTCCGTCGACCACGAGGGCAGCCGCCGCGGCGTCGTCGATGCCGTGGAGCCGGCCCCCGGTGACCTCGGCCACCTCGGCGAGCGTCATGGGGATCACGCGGGCCCCCCTGCACCGGCCAGCTCGTCGAGCGCGGCACGCGCCACGTCCCTGTCGTCGAAGGGGTGCACCGTCCCAGCGACCTCCTGTCCCGTCTCGTGTCCCTTGCCGACCACCGCCACCACGCTGCCCGGCCCCGCGTCGCGGCCCGCGCGCACAGCCCGCCGGATGGCCTCGGCCCGGCCGGCCACGTCGTGCAGCTCGGCCGTGGTCCCTGCTGCGCGGGCGCCCTCGAGCACCGCGCGGCGGATCTCGGCCGGGTCCTCCGAGCGGGGGTTGTCGTCGGTGACCAGGACGATGTCCGCGCCCTCCGCGGCGGCCCGGCCCATCGCCTGGCGCTTGCCCCGGTCGCGGTCCCCGCCGGCGCCGAGGACGACCACCAGCGCGCCCCGGGTCGACGCGCGCAGCGCCGACAGGGCGGCCGCGACCGCGTCGGGGGTGTGTGCGTAGTCGACCACCACGAGCGGCAGGTCGGCACCCGTCGTGGCCGCGGCGGGCGGCTGCGCTCCGGGCGGCTGCGCTCCGGGCGGCTGCGCTCCGGGCGGCTGGGCTCCGGGCGCCCCCGCGCCGGCCGCGCCGGAGCCGGTCGCACCGGCGCCGGTCGGCCTGACCGGCTCCATGCGGCCCGGCACGTGCGGGTCCTGCCCCATGGCGGCCTCGACCTGCGCGCCGGGCGTGCCACCGAGGACCAGGGCCAGGGCGGCCATCGCGGTGTTGACCCGGTTGAAGTCGCCCGGCAGCGCGGAGCGCAGCCGCAGGGTGGTGCTGCCGTCACCCAGCTCGAACCGCGCGGCGTCCCCGGGCTGGACGGTGAGCCGCCAGTCGGCGTCGACGCCGGGCAGCGAGGTCAGGGTCGTCACGGGCACCCCTGCGGTCGCGGCGAGCTCCCGGCCCCACTCGTCGTCGACGCAGACCAGCCCGCGGCGCGACCGCTCCGGCGTGAAGAGCGAGGCCTTGGCGAGGAAGTAGTCGCGCATCGTCGGGTGGAAGTCGAGGTGGTCCTGCGACAGGTTCGTGAAGAGGGCGAGGTCGTAGACGACCCCGTCGACGCGGTGCTGGACCAGCGCGTGGCTCGAGACCTCCATGACGCAGTCGTCGAGCTCGCGCTCGGCCATGACCGCCAGGAGGGCGTGCAGGACCGGCGCCTCGGGGGTGGTGCGCACCGAGCGGATGCGCTCGTCGCCGATCCGCGTCTCGACGGTGCCGATGAGCCCGGTGCGCCTGCCGAGGGCGTGCAGCGCCGAGCTGAGCAGGTATGCCGTGGTGGTCTTGCCGTTGGTCCCCGTGATGCCGTACATCCTCAGGGCCAGGTCGGTGGTGCCGAAGACCCGCGAGGCGGCGGCGCCGACGACCGAGCGCGGTTGCTCCACGACCACCCGGGGCAGCGCCACGCCGGTGTCGTCGAGGACCTCCCCGCCCGCGCGGTCCGTCAGGACGGCGACGGCGCCCTGCGCGGCCGCGCCCGCGGCATACGACGCACCGTGGGCCGTCGCCCCCGGGAGGGCTGCGTAGAGGTCGCCCTCGCACACGTCACGCGAGTCGAGGGTCACCCCCGTGACGGGCGTGTCGGCGCCCACGAGGGTGCCGCCGACGAGGGTCGCCAGCGTCGACAGCGGTGTCGCGTGCGGGGACGCCGGGCGGGGGAAAGACACGGAGAGCGAGCCTACCGTCAGGGGCCGGAGCCCGAGGAGCCGTGGTCGCGGATGACGGTGGGGTCGCTCGGCGACGGGATCTGCGCGGGACGGATGACGGCGACCGGCGACTGGGTGCCGGTCGGGGGGATCTTCAGCTCCTGCAGCGCGTACGTCATGACGTCGTGGAAGACCGGTCCGGCGACGGCCCCGCCGAAGTAGCCCTTGATGGGGCGCTGGAGCGTGACCGCCACGACGATCTGCGGGTCGTCGGCCGGGGCGAAACCGATGAAGCTCGCCGTCTTGCCCGCGTAGCCGCCGGTGCGCGAGTCGTACCGGTCGGCGGTGCCGGTCTTGCCCGCGACCCGGTAGCCGTCGACCTTGGCCTCCGGCGCGGTGCCGTCCTTGCCGACGACGCCCTCGAGCATGTCGCGCACCTGCTTGGCCGTCTGCGGGGAGACGACGGTGACGGGCGTCGGGCTCGCCGCGGGGGTGAAGCCGCCGTGCCCGTCGCCCACACCGGCGACGATGTGCGGTGGGATCCGGACGCCGTTGTTGGCGATGGTCTGGAACACCCCTGCGGCCTGGAGCGCGTTGACCGCCAGGCCCTGCCCGAACAGCATGGTGTAGCGCTGCGAGCCGCTCCAGTCCTTGTAGTTCGTCAGCAGGCCGGGGCTCTCGCCGGGGAAGTGCATGCCCGACGTCGCCCCGAGGCCGAACTTGCGGAAGTAGGAGTACGTCGTCGCCGGGCTGACCTGCTCCCCCGCGAGGATCGTGCCGATGTTGCTCGACTGGGCCAGCACGCCCGCGAAGGTGAGGTACTCGGTGGGGTGGTCCTCGGCGTCCTTGAACTGCGTGTCGGCCCGGTGCAGGCGGTTCGGCACCTCGACGACGGTCGAGGGCTTGACCACGCCCTCCTGGATCGCAGCGGAGGCGGTGATCACCTTGCCGGTTGACCCGGGCTCGTAGACGTCGCTCCACGCCTTGTTGGTCCAGTTGTCGCTGGCCTGGCCCGGCTGGTTGGGGTCGAACGTCGGGTAGGACGCGACCGCCAGCAGCTCACCGGTCTTGGCGTTCTCGACCACGACCGTGCCCGACAGCGCCTGGGTCTGCAGGACCTTCTGCGCCACCGCGTTCTGCGCGTACCACTGCAGGTCGGAGTCGATGGTCAGCCGCACGTCCTTGCCGGGCACGGCCGGGATGGTCTCCTGGCGGCCGTTGGGGATCGGGCGGCCGTCCTGGCTCTGCTCGAAGATCGTCTTCCCGGCCTTGCCCCTGAGCTCCTTGTCCATGAGCACCTCGAGCCCGCCGCCGGCGGTGCCGTCGGCACGGACGAAGCCGACGAGCGAGGCCGCGGCGGTCGAGGTCGGGTAGTTCCGCTCGCTGGTGGGCTCGGAGTAGATGCCGTTGACGCCGAGCTCGGAGATCTTGCGCCAGTTGAGCGGCGTGACGTTCTTCTGCAGGACGCGGTACCGCGCGTCACCGGTGAGCATCCTGGTCAGCTCGGGGACCGGGATGCCCAGCAGCGGCGAGAGGTCCTGCGCCGCTCCCTCCACGCCGACCTTGGTCCGCACGCGACCGACCGTCTTGGTGTACTGCGGCACCGCCGTCTGGTCGACGGTCACGGTGCGCCGCTCGATGCTCGAGGCCAGGACGGTGCCGTTGCGGTCGAGGATCGAGCCGCGCATCGCGGGGTAGACGATCGTCCCCATCCGCTCGGACGCGGCGGTCTGGGAGACCCCTGCGGCGTCGAATCCCTGCAGCCGCAACAGCTGGGCGCCGAAGATGCTGAAGACGAAGAGCACGGCCACGGTCATGGTGCGCATGCGGCGGCGGGGGTTGCCGCCCCCCAGCCGGACCGGCTTGGCGCCGGGCCGCCGGGGAGGAGGACCGCCGCTCCCCCGACCCGGGCCGGGGCGGCCAGGGTGGGGCGGCCGGGCCGGCTGCTGGCCGCGGGCCTGCGTCCCCCGGGGACGGGCGGCGGACGCCTTCGGGTGCTGCGGCTCCGGGCGCGCCGTCGGCGACGTCACGGGTCGCTGGCGCGGGGTACCGGGGCGCGTGCCTCGGGACTGCGTCACTGGCTACCTCGTGTCCTCGGGTGGGCGGTTCGGTGGTTCGGTGGTGCGGTGCTGCGGCGGTTCGGGTGCGGCGGGCGGGGTGGCCCGGGGGCTGGGGTGTTGAGCCCGGCAGCGGTCGTGCGGCGTTCCGGCCCGGTCAGTGGGAGGGCGTTGCCGCCGCGGGGGACGGCTTCTTCCTCGGCGGTGTCGTGGTCGTGGAGCTCGTCGTCGTCCGCGTCCTGGCGTTGACGCTGGTGACGGTCGTGACGACCGAGCCGTCGCCCTTGGTCACCACCGTCGTGGTCGTGGTCACGTCCCCCTTGGCACTCACCGTCGTCCTGGGTGTCTTCTGCGCCGCGGCCTGCGACGAGCCCGGCGTGGTCGTCGAGGTCTGCGGTGCGGTCACCACGGTAAATCCGCCGTCCTTGCCTGCGGCCTTCGCCACGCCGAGCACCGCGCCGTCGGACAGCCGGAGGAAGGCCGCCGCGTCCGAGGGCACCATCCCGAGCTTGCCCGCGCGCGTCGCGAGGTTGGCCGGGTTGCGCTCGGCGTCGATGGCCTGGGTCAGCGCCTGCT
The DNA here is from genome assembly GCF_042668795.1 of Pedococcus sp. NPDC057267. NCBI lineage: Bacteria > Bacillati > Actinomycetota > Actinomycetes > Micrococcales > Intrasporangiaceae > Pedococcus > Pedococcus sp. NPDC057267. The sequence goes on from NZ_JBHUYG010000028.1 coordinate 14,496, forward strand.
GGGTGTCGGTGAGCTCACCGGAGGTCTGCTGGAGGCGGTGCAGCGTGAACGAGCCCTCGGCCATCGCGGTGTTGAGCATGAGCAGCGCGACGAGGCCGCCGACGAGCAGCAGCATGCACAGGGCCGCGAAGAGGCCGTTGCCGGGGTGGCCCACCGCGGCCGGGACCAGGCGCAGCGGCTGCGGGGTCGCCGTCCGCCGCGCAGGTGCCCGAGATGCGACTCTCGCCGTCGCAGTCTGCTGGCTCATCGGTGGGTTCCCTTCGTCGGTGCCGGGGTGGGTCGGGTGCGCTCGGCCGCGCGCAGGCGGACGGAGGCGGATCGGGGGTTGGCGGCCTGCTCCTCGGGGGACGCCTCCTCGGCGCCGCGGGTGAGCAGCCGCAGGTATGCCGCGTGCTCGGGGAGCTCGACCGGCAGGCCGGCGGGGGCGCTGCTGCGCGCGCCCTCGGCGAGGACGCGCTTGGTGATGCGGTCCTCGAGCGAGTGGTAGGACAGGACGGCGATCCGGCCGCCGACAGCGAGCGCGTCGATCGCGCGCGGCAGCGCGCCGGCCCAGACGGACAGCTCAGCGTTGACCTCGATGCGCAGGGCCTGGAAGGTCCGCTTGCCGGGGTGGCCGCCGCTCTTCTGCGACGCGGCCGGCACGACCTTCTTGAGCAGCTCGACGAGCCGGCCGGAGCGGTCGAACGGCTCGGCCTCGCGCTCGCGCACCACGGCGGCGGCGATCTTGCGCGCGAACCGCTCCTCGCCGTACTCGCGCAGGACCCGCTCGAGGTCCACGGCGTCGTAGGTGTTGAGGACGTCGGCCGCGGTGATCCCCGTGGTCTGGTCCATCCGCATGTCCAGGGGCGCGTCCTGCGCGTAGGCGAAGCCGCGGTCGGCCTCGTCGAGCTGCAGCGAGGAGACGCCGAGGTCGAAGAGCATCGCCTCGGCCCGGTGGATGCCGAGGTCGCGCAGCGCGGTGTCGACCTCGTCGTAGACGGCGTGCACGAAGCTGGTGCGGTCCGCGTACGGCGCGAGCCGCTCGGCCGCCAGCTCGAGGGCCTCGGTGTCGCGGTCGACGCCGACGAGGCGGGCCTGCGGGCACCGCTCGAGGATGGCCTCGGCGTGCCCGCCCATCCCGAGCGTGCCGTCGACGTAGACGGCGCCGGGCTCCTGCAGTGCGGGGGCGAGCAGCTCGACGATGCGGTCGCGGAGCACGGGAACGTGCCGGTCGGCGGCCGCTCCTCGTGCGTTCATGCGCTTCTCCTGCTGGTGGTGCTTCGTGGTGGTGCCGTGCGGGGTGGTGCTGGGTGGGTCCGGTGGTGCCGTGCCGTGTGACGGGTGGTGCCGGGTCGGTGGTGGCAGGTCCCTGAGGTCAGGTCCCCATCCGCTCCAGGGGGTGCGGCCCGGGACGGGGGAAGTCGTCCCGGGAGGCGGAGCGGCTGGAGACCTGGCTCCAGGGCGCGTGGCCCGGTCGGTCAGAGCAGTCCGGGGATCACCTCCTCGGACTGGTCGGCGAAGCCCTGCTCGGTGCTCTGCAGGTAGGCGTTCCAGGCGTCGGTGTCCCAGACCTCCACGCGGCTGCCGGCGCCGATGACGGTGCACTCGCGGGTGAGCCCGGCATACGCGCGCAGGGTGGCCGGGATGGTCACCCGCCCCTGCTTGTCCGGGACCTCGTCGCTCGCACCGGACAGGAAGACACGGGTGAAGTCGCGGACCGCCTTGCTGGTGGTGGGGGCGGCCTGCATCTGCTGCGTGACCCGCAGGAACTCCTCCATCGGGAAGACGTAGAGGCAGCGCTCCTGCCCCCGGGTCACCACCAGCCCGTCGGCCATCCGGTCGCGGAACTTGGCGGGCAGGAAGAGCCGGCCCTTGTCGTCGAGGCGGGGCGTGTGGGTACCGAGGAACACGGCGCCACCACCCCATCTCGACCCGAGGAGGACCCCACGGCCCTCTCACGTCCCCCACTTTACTCCACACTGCTCCCCCACGTCTGCTTCTTCCCCGGGTTTGCCTCATCCGTTCGGCCATTTCCGCAGGTCACGGGCGGTGGAGTGAAGTGGGGAGATTGTCGCCAGCCGCTTCCGGTCAAGGGCACCTGCGGTCCGTCCGGGTGCGCCCGCCGCGACGCGCTCCCTGCGCCCCGTGCGCAGCGGCGGCCGCGAGCCGCGCGGTGGAGGTCACAGGACGGCATACGTGCTGTCCTTGGTGGAGGGTTGTGGGGGAAGATCGAGCCACCACCCGGCAGGCGCACCGTGGCGACCGCCGGGACGAGCGAAGGGGGCCCCCGTGCCAGCGAGCGGCGAGGAGCAGACCAGCGTGGACCGAGGCAGCAGCGCGGCCCCGAGGACCGAGATCCTGTCCCTGCCCGCAGGCTCGCCCGCCTCCCTCAGCCAGGTCAGCGAGGTGGCCTCGCGCCTGGCCCGCGCCATGAACTCGGTCATCGAGGGCAAGCCCGACGTCGTCCACACCGCCATCACGGTGCTGCTGGCCGAGGGGCACCTGCTGCTCGAGGACGTCCCCGGCGTCGGCAAGACGATGCTCGCCAAGACCCTCGCCCGGTCCATCGACTGCTCGGTCCGGCGGGTCCAGTTCACCCCGGACCTGCTGCCCAGCGACATCACCGGCGTCAGCGTCTTCAACCAGGACGTGCGCGACTTCGAGTTCCGCCCCGGTGCGATCTTCGCCAACGTCGTGGTCGGCGACGAGATCAACCGGGCCTCGCCCAAGACCCAGTCGGCCCTGCTGGAGTCGATGGAGGAGGGCCAGGTCACCGTCGACGGCCAGACCTACGACCTGCCTCGGCCGTTCATCGTCATGGCCACCCAGAACCCGATCGAGATGGAGGGCACCTACCCCCTCCCCGAGGCCCAGCGCGACCGCTTCATGGCGCGCATCTCCCTCGGCTACCCCTCGGCCCGCGCCGAGGTGGCGATGCTCGACACCCACGGCCAGGTCTCCCCGCTGGAGACCCTCACCCCCGTCACCGACGCGGCCACGGTGTCGGCGATGGTCAAGGCAGTCCGCTCGGTCTTCACCAGCGACGCGATCAAGCAGTACGTCGTCGACCTGTCCGCGGCCACCCGCTCGAGCACCGCGCTGCGCCTCGGCGCCTCGCCGCGGGCGACCCTGCACATGCTGCGCGCGGCACGCGCGCACGCCGCGCTCGAGGGTCGCGACCACGTGCTGCCCGACGACGTGCAGGCCGTCGTGCTGCCCGTCCTGGCCCACCGCCTCATCCCCACCGGCGAGACCCAGCTCGCCCGGCGCAGCACCGGCGAGGTCCTGCAGGACCTCATGCGGCGCGTCCCCGTCCCCGCGGCCGGCCGCTGAGGCGCCCGTGCGCAGGCTTCGCGACCTCCTCACCACGCGAGGGCGGGCGTTCGTCGCAGCGGGTGCCACCCTCGTGCTGTGCGGCGTCGGGCTCGGCTTCACCGACCTCACCCGCATCGGCGTCCTGCTCGTCGCCCTCCCCCTGCTCAGCGGCATGCTGATGCGCCGGCACGACCTGCGGTTCTCGCTCGAGCGCACGGCCGTGCCCGGTCGGGTGCAGGTCGACGAGAAGGCCCTGGTGACCCTCGCCATCGAGAACGCCGGTGCCGCGACCAGCCCCCTGCTCATGGCCGAGGAGCAGCTCGACTACGCCCTGGGTGACCGACCGCGGTTCGTCGTCCCGCGGATGCGGCGCGGCGACCGGCAGGAGGTCCACTACACGGTGCGCTCGCACGTGCGCGGCCGGCACCGGCTCGGCCCGCTCGGCGTGCGTCTGCGCGACCCGTTCGGGCTGAGCACCCGCGTCGCCGCGATCTCGGGGTCGAGCGACGTGCTCGTCCTGCCCCGGATCCTGCCGCTCGGCGGCGGGCGTCCCGCCGGGAGCGGCGTCGGCGCCGAGGGCGCGATCCCGCACATGGTCGCCCTGCACGGCGAGGACGACGTGTCGATCCGCGCCTACCGCGACGGCGACGACCTGCGCCGCATCCACTGGCCCGCGACCGCCAAGACCGGTGACCTCATGGTGCGGCAGGAGGACCGGCCGGCCCGCCGCCGGGCCGTCGTCGTGCTCGACTCGCGGGCCCGTGGCCACCACGGGAGCGGCACCTCGAGCTCGTTCGAGTGGGCCGTGACCGCGTGCGCCTCCGTCGCCGTCCACCTCCTCGCCCAGGCGTATGCCGTGCACCTCGTCTGCGACGAGACGGCCGAGGACGGTCGGGCCGCGACCGCCCTGGAGGTCGACCCGCTGCTCGACGTCCTCGCCGTCGCCCAGACGGGACGCGACGACCTGTTCGCCGACGTGCTCCAGGCCGCGCACCCCGTGACGGCGTCCGGTGGCCTCGTGCTCGCCGTCGTGACCGACCTGGACGAGGAGCTCGCCCGCCAGGTCGCCTCGCTGCGCCAGCCCGGCGGCACCGCCCTGGCCGTCGTGCTGGACCCCGACGGGTTCGGCGCGACCCGTCGCCGGCACGCGCACGGCACGGCAGAGCTGCCGTGCGTGCCGATCCTGCAGGGCGCCGGGTGGGGCGTCGCGGTGGTGGGCTCCGGCGACGACCTGGCCACCGTCTGGACGGCCCTGTCCGGCGCCGGCTCGAGGGTGGTCGCGTGAACCGCGGGCGCGTCGCCGACTCCGTCCTCGCCGGGCTCGCCTCGGCCGTGGTCGCCTGGCCGCTGACGACGCTGTTCACCCCGAGCACCTGGATCCGCCCCACCCTGGGGATGGTCGTCGTGGTCGTCGTCGCCGGCATCCTGGCGCGCAGCCTCACGAGCTCGTGGGTCGCCGTCGTCCTCACCCAGCTCGTCGGCGTGGTCGTGGCCGCCGGGTGGATCTACGGGCGCGGACACCTGTGGCACGGCCTGCCCACGCCCGACATGGTGCTCACGTTCAACCGGTTGCTGGTCGACGCCCGCGAGACCATCCAGAACTACGCGGCACCCGCGCCCACGAACCGCGGCATCACCCTCGCCATCGGGCTGGCCATCGGCGCCGCCGCGATCCTGGTCGACCACCTCGCGGTGATGCGCCGCTCCCCCGCGCTGGCGGGGCTGCCCCTGCTCACCACCTTCCTCATCTCGGCCTCGAACTCCGGGGACGCCCTCAACCCCATGTACTTCGTCGCCGCCGGTGGCGTCTGGCTCGTGCTGCTCGGCCGCCAGGGCATCGCCTCGCTGCGGCGGTGGAGCACGACCGTGCCGCTGAGCGCGTCGGGCCGCCGGCACGACGACGACCGCGACGGGTCGTTCGGCTACGCCGCCGCGGGCCGCTCGCTGGCCGTGGCGGGGCTCGCCGTGGCCGTGCTGCTGCCCGTGGCCATCCCGCACCTCCCGACCCGCTACCTCATCGACGGGCTCGGCCGCTCGCAGCAGGCGACCGGGTTCAGCGACGGCCAGGTCGGCCTGCGCTCCACGCTGGACCTCACCCGGAGCCTGCAGAACCCGTCCAAGGCACCGGTGTTCACCTACACGACGAACGCGCGCCTGCTCAGCCCGCTGCGCATCGGGGTGCTCGAGACCTACCGGGACGACACCTGGCGGCCCGACACCCCGGACGTGCAGTACGCCCGCCGCTCCCAGGTCGACCTGCCGCAGGACCTGGGCCCCAGCGTCCCGCGCGAGACCTACCGCGTGACGGTCGACGACTCGCGCATCGAGGCACCGCAGATCGCGGCCCCGACACCGGTCGTCTCCGGCGACCTCGGCCGCATCCCCTGGGGCCTGGACGCGAACACCTCGGTGGTGTCGGTGGAGCGGGCCGCCCGGTCCTACAGCTTCACCTACCTCGCCCTCAACCCCACGCCGGAGTCGCTCGCCCAACCCGTGCAGCGGCTGGACGGTGGCCTCGTCCCGCCCGACCTGCAGGTCGACCCGGCGGCCAAGCCGGCGATCGAGGCGGCCGTCCGCGAGGTGGTGCCGAAGGGTGCGACCCGGATCGAGGCGGCCCGGGCGATCCAGAAGTACCTGCGCACCGACGGCGGCTTCCGCTACTCCCTGCAGGTCCCGGACACCGTGCGGAACCAGTTCGGCCAGCTCGAGCGCCCGGACGCGATCACGCTGTTCCTGCGCGCCAAGGTCGGCTACTGCGTGCAGTTCGCGACCGCCATGGTGATGATGGCGCGCGAGGCGGGCATCCCCGCCCGGATGGCCATCGGCTACCTGCCGGGCGCCGCCAGCCGTGGCAGCTACGTCGTCACCGGCGCCGAGGCCCACGCCTGGCCCGAGCTGTTCTTCGAGGGCATCGGCTGGCTGCGCTTCGAGCCGACCCCGTCCGGCACGCAGAGCACCGTCGCGCCGCCCTACTCGCTGCAGTCCACGACGCCGGACACCGCAGCGCCGACCGGGGCCAGCACGGCCACGAGCGTGCCCACCGTGACGAGCACCCGGCCCGACGGGCGCAACGACCCGGGCGCGAACGACCCGACCCGCACCACCTCCACCACGTCCGGGATCGCCGGCTGGTTCGGCGGCCGCGGCGCGACGATCGCGCTGTGGGTCCTGCTGGGTGTCCTGGCCGGGGTGCTGGGGTCGCTCGCGGTGCCGCTCGCGGCCCGCGCCCGACGGCGCCGACAGCTGCGGCACGCCGCGGACGAGGCCGCCCGGGTCGAGGTGGAGTGGCGCTCGATGGTCGAGCGCATCGGCGACCTCGGCGTCATCCCGCCGCGCGGCAGCACGCCCCGGCAGGTGGGGGCGTTCTACCAGCGTGAGGCGTACCTCGAGGGCGAGCAGTCCACTGCCCTGCGCCGGGTCGTCGACGGGGTGGAACGGGCTCGGTACGCCCGCCCCGGCTCGACCGCCCTCACCGACATCCGGGACGAGAGCGCCGCGGTGGTCAAGGCGGTCTCGGGGGTCCGTCGCCGGCGCGACCGCCTGCGGGCGGTGTGGTGGCCCACGGAGGGTGTCGTGGAGTGGCGCGAGCGCGGCGACGCGCTGGCCGGCTTCGTGCGCCGTCCGTGGGACCGGTTCCAGGACTGGCGCGCCGCACGCCGCGACTGAGCGGTCCGCGGGTGCCCTGCCGACGTCACGTGCCCGGTGCACGTCCAGGCACCCGGTGACGCGGCTGGGACCCAGACCCCCGGACGCGGTGACGCCGGTGGGTCCCGGGACCGCGGCGCAGCGGGGCCGGAGGGCCACGGAACCCGGGACCCAAGCCCCTGCCGGGGCCCGTCCCGGCCCTCGAGCATGAGGGCATGAGCAGGAGCCCCACCCGCGTCCTGGCGGTCGTGGTGGGCGCACTCGTCGTCCTCGCGGCCGCCGCAGCCGTGCTGTCGTCCACCCGCGGGACCACCCACTACGCGGCCGGCTCCCCCGAGGCCACGGTCCAGGCGTACCTCGTCGCGGTCCTGCGGGGTGACACCGAACAGGCCGCCGGGTACCTGTCCCCCTCCGGCAGCTGCGACCAGCAGGACCTCGCCTCTGTCGCGGTCGCGGACAGCACGCGGGTCGACCTCGTCCACACCACCACCGGGACGGACACCGCACAGGTGCAGGTGGTCGTGGACCGCTCGGGCTCCGGCGGCCCGTTCGCCGTGGGCAAGTCCGAGGAGCACGTCTACCACCTGACCCGCACGAGCGGCCGCTGGCTGCTCGAGGGCACCCCGTGGCCGCTCTACGACTGCACAGGAGGCTCGAAATGATCTCTGCCCTGCTCCTGCTGGTGCTCCTCGTCGTCGGGGTCGTCCTGGCCTCCCGGCGGTTCGCGGGCCGGACCGCAGCCGGACCCGTGGACGTCCACGTGGTGCGGCACTTCTTCCAGTACCTCCTGCTCCTCGGCCTGCTGGTCGTCACGGCGATCGGCGTCTCCGGCCTGCTGGGCCGGGCCCTCGAGGGCGGCACGCTCGCGCGGGCCGACGAGACCGACCTGGCGCGCAACCTCACCTTCACCCTCGTGGGCCTGCCCCTGCTGCTGGCGCTGGCGATCTCCACGCGCCGGCAGCTCCAGCAACAGGCCGAGGAGGGTCGCTCGACGGCGTGGGCGGCCTTCGTCACGGTCGCGTCGCTCACCGCCCTCGCCGTCACCGTGTCGGCCGTGCAGGTGGTCCTCGACTGGGCAGTGGGGGTGCGGGCGTACGACAGCGGGGCCCTCGCCTCGACCGTCGTGTGGGGCGCCACCTGGGGCGGCCTCTGGTGGGTCGAGGGACGGTCCGTGCCGCAGGGCCACCGGGTCCTGCACCACCTCGCCGGTTCGGGCATGGGGCTGTGGACGGCCGCCGCCGGGCTCGGCACCCTCGTGGCGGTCGGGGTCCGCGCCCTGTTCTCGATGCCGACGGACCTGCTCACGACCGGCGGCCACCCCGCCCTGCACGCCGGCGTGACGCTGGCCGTGGGTGCGGTGGTCTGGGTGCAGTACTGGGTGCGCACCGCCCACCGCGAGCCGAGGACCGGCTGGTGGGTCGCGTACACGCTGCTGGCGGGCGTGGGCGCCGGGTTCGTCGTGGGGCTGGTGGCCGCGAGCACCGTGCTCTACGACGCCCTCGTGTGGCTCGCCGGGCGGCCCACCGCGTCGTCTGCCGCGGGCCACTTCGCCGGCTCCCCGGAGGCGGCCGGGCTCGTCGTGGCGGGCGCCCTCGTGTGGTGGTACCACCGCGCCGTGCTCGAGCAGGCTGAGCACCTCGCGCGGACGGAGGCTCGCCGCGTCTACGAGTACCTCCTGGCCGGCGCTGCCCTCGTCGCCGCGGCCGCCGGCGTCGCGACGCTGGTCGTCGCCGCGCTCGAGGGCGCCACGAGCAGCACGGTCCTGACCGGCGCGAGCCCCGTCAACACCGTGCTCGCCGCCGTGACCCTGCTGGCCGTCGGGGCTCCTGTGTGGGCGTTCTACTGGCGCCTGGCGCAGCGCGCCGTCCACGCCGAGCCGCGGACCGAGCTCGAGTCGCCCACGCGGCGCGCCTACCTGTTCGTCCTGCTGGGCGCCAGCAGCATCGCGGCCGTCGTGACCCTCATCGTCGCGGTCTACCAGTTCTTCGACGCCGCGTTCAGGGACACCCTGGGTGCGGCCACGCTGCGCAGCGCGCGGTTCGCGCTCGGTATCCTGCTCGCCGCGGCCGCCGTGGCGGCATACCACTGGACCGTGTACCGGGCCGACCGCGCCGCCGCACCGACCCACCGGCGCGGCCCGCGCTACGTCCTGGTCCTCGGTCCCCACGACCCCGACCTGGCCCGGACCCTCGCGCGCAGCACCGGCGGTCGGGTCCAGGCGTGGAGCCGCACGGACGACGGGTATGCCGCCGCGGCGCCCGCAACTCCCGCAACTCCCGCAACTCCCCCAACTCCCGCGGCTCCCGCGGCTCCCGCGGCGTCAGCGGCGCCCCCAGCACCCAAACAGCCCGGAGCGCTCGCGCCGTCCCGCGAGCCCGTGTCCGCGGAGGCGGTGCTGGCGGCACTCGGCGAGACGACGGCGGAGGAGCTGGTGGTCCTCTGCGACGCCGGACGGCTGCGCGCCATCCCGGTCCACCCTGAGTGAGCGACCTTGTCCCCTCCCGACGACCACGAAGGCCCCCCAGGAGTGCTCCCCGGGGGGCCTTCGCTCGTCGACCGACAGCTCAGCCGAGGTGGGAGCGCGCTGGAAGCACCCCAGCGGGATCCGCAGGCGGAACCACGTGGAGCCGGTGGACCCTCATGACCTGTCCACCTCCCACAGCTGCAGCAAGCCGATGCGACCGGCGTTCTTGAACCGGCTCAGGAACGCGCTGCGGGTCGCGGGAGTCCATGTCTCCCAGTCCTCGTACTTCAGGTTCAGGATCACCGCGTCACTCCGAACGATCTCCTCCTGGACGTGCTGCTGCCATGCAGGGACGCTCAGCTTCGAGACCGTCTTCCCCCCTGTTCCGCCCGAGCGATTCTCCTCGAGGAAGAGTCCGAACAAGTCGACCTGGTAGCCGCAGCGGTGGTCGATGTTCCGACTCTCCTGGTCCGCGATGATGGCGACGGTCGATGACGTGAACACGCATCGGTGCCCGTGGGCGAACGAGCGGAGTGCGGAGTTGTCCACGGCGCCCTCCTGGCCTCTGCGCACGCCGATGGCAGTGCTTGAGGCGAGGAAGACGAGGAGGACCGTCATGGTCAGGGCGCCCGTCAGGCGCAGCCGCACACCATGGCGGAGCAGCTGCAGCCCACGGCCCGCGGCGAGTCCGCAGAGGACCGCGAGGCTTGCGGCCGCGAAGGCCGGATAGTGCGTGCCGTAGTAGTTGGAGGACAGGAGCAGCTCGACCAGCTGGGTACACAGGATGCAGAACCACAGCAGACCCCCCGGCACGGCCCGCACGAGCAGGACGATGCCCACGAGAGCGGCCGCGCTGACGAGGTAGACCACTCCTGCCGGCACCACGGTGTCCAAGTGGGACGACGCGCCGGCGAACGGGAGCAACCGATCGGCGATCGACTGTTCGGCGGACGGGACGTTGGTCCTGGACACCTGGTCCAGGACGACCATGCTCCACATCTGGCGAGGCGCGAACATGAAGAAGGGGCCGAGCACCGCCACGAGGGAGACAGCACAGCCGACTGCAAACCGGCGCGCCTCCCGGAGCCCGCGGGTCCGGAACAGCCAGACGACGAGTACCACCAGCACAGGCGCTGGCCACAGCTTGACGCTCACCGAGGCACCCATCAGCAACCCGGCAGCGGCGGTCCGTCTTGGCGAGGGAGCCCTTCCCGTCAGAAGCCCGACCGCCAGGAGAAGCAGCAGGTTCAGGATCGGCTCGAGGAACACCGTGGTCTCGGCACTGGCCGCCGGCCACCAGACGGCATACAGCAGTCCGCCGACCGCACCCGCAACGACTCCTTGCCGCCCGGCGATCCAGGTCACAAGAACCGCGTTCACGGCTCCGACAGCCATGAGGAGGAGCCGGGCAGCCGCGAAGGCATTGCCGTCACCGATGACGTGGCCCAGGGCGGCGAACGGAGCCATCGCCACCGCTATCCCGGGCGGGTGGACCATGACGAAGTCCCGGTATGGGAGCTGGCCGGCCACGAGATGCTGCGCCGCCGCGAAGTAGACGCCGTCGTCATACATGTCGCTCTCGCCGGTCAGGGCGGAGGTCCAGAGGAGCGGGGCCAGCCGGACCAGGATCGCGAGCGAGAAGACGGCGAGGATCAGGGACCGCCCCGGCCGCGAAGCGGTGCTGACGGACTGTGGGAGATCCTCCCCGAACCGGCGCAGGCGATGGGCGGTTGTCTTCGCGTCGTTGCCGATCCTGTTGATCCGCTGCTTGAGTTGGGCACGTTGGTACATCGACAGACAACTCCTCTTCGCTCAGCCCTGCATCTCCTCGCGTCGTGCTTGGACGGACAAGGCGCACCTGCCGCGCAGAGCACCCAGGTGCCAGTCAGGTGGAGTCGATCCCCACCCGTGAAGGCGTGGCCCGCGGCCAGCCTGCCCACCGGTGCCGGCACGTCCTGGTGCAGCGAGTGCCAGCGCTCCGGGCTCAGCTGGGACCGACGAGAACAGAGACGTCGATCACGTGACGAGGAAGCGCGGGCGATGGCATGGACCCGTCGGCGCGCTGGGTGAGATCGATGGGCCGCCGGCGGTGTCACGCTCGTACTCACGGTCGTCCATGGACGTCAGGTGCACCGGGCGTGCCTGCAGCCGCCGATCAGGTCATCAGGACCGAGCGAGGTCAGGCGCCAGCCGCCGCCCCGGGCGCCGGCCTCGCCGGCGGGGACGAGGACGGCGGTGGCAGCGGCGGCGTGGAGCGCCATCCTGACGGTGCGGACGCGGGCGTGGGGGCTGGCTGGCTGCATGGTCGTGTCCTCTCAGGCATCGATGCGCTCATCAGCCCACCTTGGACCTCCCTGCATGAATGGGTCATCCCACATCAAACGTAGGCAGCCTCACACGAACCGCGCAGTCTCCACGGGGTACGGGTCCACCGCGATGCTTGTGCGGGAGTGCTGCGACCGTCGGTCCCGCGTCGAGAACCCGCGGGCCGCACCGTGACGAGGTGCAGCCTCGGAACGAGACAGGTCAGGTGCCCCGGAGGGCACCTGACCTGTTCGAAACGCGGGATCTCGGCCCGACCGGTCAGTCCAGGTAGTCGCGCAGGACCTGGCTGCGGCTCGGGTGGCGCAGCTTGGACATCGTCTTGGACTCGATCTGTCGGATCCGCTCGCGGGTCACGCCGTAGACCTTGCCGATCTCGTCGAGGGTCTTGGGCTGGCCGTCGGTGAGGCCGAACCGCATCGAGACGACGCCTGCCTCGCGCTCGGAGAGGGTGTCGAGCACCGAGTGCAGCTGCTCCTGCAGGAGCGTGAAGCTCACGGCGTCCGCCGGCACGACCGCCTCGGAGTCCTCGATGAGGTCACCGAACTCGGAGTCGCCGTCCTCGCCGAGCGGGGTGTGCAGCGAGATGGGCTCGCGACCGTACTTCTGGACCTCGACGACCTTCTCGGGGGTCATGTCGAGCTCCTTGGCGAGCTCCTCCGGGGTGGGCTCGCGCCCGAGGTCCTGGAGCATCTGGCGCTGCACGCGGGCCAGCTTGTTGATGACCTCGACCATGTGCACCGGGATGCGGATGGTGCGGGCCTGGTCGGCCATGGCACGGGTGATGGCCTGGCGGATCCACCACGTCGCGTACGTGGAGAACTTGTAGCCCTTGGTGTAGTCGAACTTCTCGACCGCACGGATCAGGCCAAGGTTGCCCTCCTGGATCAGGTCGAGGAAGAGCATGCCGCGGCCGGTGTAGCGCTTGGCGAGGGAGACCACGAGGCGCAGGTTGGCCTCGAGCAGGTGGTTCTTGGCCTTCTTGCCGTCCTGGGCGATCCACCACAGCTCGCGCTTGAGCTTCATGTCCAGCTTGTCGCCGGAGTTCAGGCGCTCCTCGGCGAACAGGCCGGCCTCGATCCGCTTGGCGAGCTCGACCTCCTGCTCGGCGTTGAGGAGGGCGACCTTGCCGATCTGCTTGAGGTAGTCCTTGACCGGGTCGGCGGTGGCGCCGGCGGTGACGACCTGCTGGACGGGGGCGTCCTCCTCGTCGTCGTCGCGCAGGACGAAGCCGGTCTTCTCGTCCTCCTCGGCCTTCTCCTCCTCGGCCTCCGTCTCCTCGACGTCGACCTCCTCGAGCTCGGACTCGACCACGTCGGTGGGCTCGGGCTCGTCGTCCTCGAGCTCCTCCTCGGGCAGGTCCTCGGCGTCGGGACCGTCGGGGGCCTCGCCCGCGGCGGCCTTGGAGGCGGCGGCCTTCTTGGCCGTGGCCTTGGTGGCCGGGCCCTTGGCCGGGGCAGCAGCCGTTCCGGCTGCGGCAGCGGCTGCCTTCTTCGTGGTGGTGGCCTTCGCCGTCCGGGGCGGCGCCTTGGCGGCGGTGCCCGCGGCTGCCGTGCCACCGGAGGCCGGCGCAGCCTTGGCGGCCGACTTCGTGGTGGCAGTGGTCTTGGCGGCAGCCTTCTTGGCGGGGGCGTCCTTGGCGGCGGTCTTCTTCGCGGCGGTCTTCTTGGCCGACGCCGTGGTGCGGGTCCGGGTGTTCGTCGCCGCGACGGCACGCGAGGCAGTCGCCGCGTCGAGCGTGACGTGGATGCCCTGCTCGTCGAGCGAGCGCAGCACGACCTTCATCCGCTTGGGCTCGATCTCGGCCCCCTCGAGCGCCTCACGCAGCTGCGCGGAGTCGACCGACCCGTGGGTGCGTCCCTGCTGGAGCAGCTTCTGCAGCGACGGCAGGGAGAACTCCGGGGGAAGAGCGGGTGCGGGGCTCGCAGCCTTCTTGGACACAGGCGACACGGACTACCTTTCGTCGCGGACTCGCGGCACGGCGCGCGCCATCACGGGCACACCGGGGGGATGCCTGTGACAACAACTGCGGGGGCGGAAGTATTGCCGGGGCTGCCGGGAGCTGGGCTCTGGCCGACCTCGATGGTGACATTGTAAAACGAGATGCCCCGCAAACCTGCATCCGTGCGCAAATTCTCCCCGTCGCGAGGCGTTCGAGGGAGCGGTCGTCCGCACCGGGACGCCAGCTCGCGTGCGAATCTCCGGCTCTGGCACCGTGCCAAGGTTGTGCCCGCGCAGTCGCGGGCGTGCCGCAGCCGAGGGGTCAGCCCTCGGCCTTCACCGCCAGCACGGGGCAGGACGCGTCGAGCAGGATCCGCTGGGCGTTGGAGCCGAGGATCAGCTTGCCCACCGGCGTGCGCCGGCGCAGGCCGATGACGATGAAGTCCGCCTGCTCCTCCTCGGCGACGGCGATGAGGTCCTCGGCGGGCTCGTTGCCGCGCACCAGCTGGCGCACCTCGTGCTCGAGGCCCTCGCGGTCGAGCTCGCCCTGGATGCGCGACAGCTCGTTCTCGAACCGCTGGGCCTCGTCGGAGTCGTAGTCGCGGCCACCCCGCTGGGAGTTGATGACGATGAGCTTGGACTTGCGCAGCAGCGACTCGTCCGCTGCGCGGCGCAGGGCCGCGCGCCCTTCCTTGGTCGGGACGTAACCCACCACGATGGCCACAGGAACCTCCTCGTTCGTCGACGAGCGGCCTCGGCCGCCGTGCCGACCGTACCGGATATCGACCGGTCAGGCAGGGACTGCGAGCACGCCCGACAGGATGGCGCCGACCTGGTCCACCTCGATGAGGAAACCGTCGTGTCCGTAGTCGGAGTGCACCGTCACCAGCCGTGCGCCGGGCACGGCCTCGGCGATCTCGCGCGACAACCGCGGCGGGTACAGGCGGTCGCTGTCGACCGCGACGACGGTGAGGTCGGCGGTGACCGCCGACAGGGCCGCGGCGACCCCTCCGCGCCCACGGCCCACGTCGTGCGAGCTCATCGCCTCCGTGAGCACCAGGTAGGAGTTCGCGTCGAACCGGCCGGCCAGCTTGCCCGCGTGGTGGTCCAGGTAGGACTCGACCGCGTAGCGGCCGCGCCCCCCGAGGGGGTCCTCCCCACCCTGCGGTGCCCGGCCGAACCGGTCGTGCAGCTCGATCTCGCTGCGGTAGGTCACGTGCGCGATCCGACGGGCGATCCCCAGGCCGGTGTCGGGCCCGGTGTCCTGGTCGTAGTAGTCACCGCCGCGGAAGGCCGGGTCGGAGCGGATGGCGAGCAGCTGGGGCTGGCACCACGCGATCTGCTCGGCCGTCGCGTGCGCCGTGCTGGCCAGGACCACGGCCGACCGGACGCGCTGCGGGTAGGTCACCGCCCACTCGAGCACCCGCATGCCGCCCATGGAGCCGCCGAGCACGAGCCGCCAGGCGTCGACACCGAGCTCGTCGGCGAGGAGGGCCTCGGTGCGCACCTGGTCGCGCACGGTGACGAACGGGAAGCGGCTCCCCCACGGCCGGCCGTCCGGGGCCTCGCTGGCCGGGCCGGTGCTGCCCTGGCAGCCGCCCAGCACGTTGGCCGCGACGACGAACCAGCGGTCGGTGTCGATGGGGCGACCGGGACCGATGAGCCCGTCCCACCACCCGGCCGTCGGGTGGCCGGGCCCGGCCGGGCCGACGACGTGGCTGTCCCCGGTCAGGGCGTGCTCGACCAGCACGGCGTTGTCACTGGCGGCGTTGAGCTCGCCCCAGGTCTCGTAGGCGAGGGTCACGTCGGGCAGGACGCCGCCGCGCTCGAGCTCGACCGCACCGAGGCGCACGAACCGGCGGCGGCCCGGGTGGTCACCCACCCGCCAGGCCGCGGAGGTGCTCGGACGTCGGGACGTGGTGGTCATGGAGGGCTCCTGCGGTGCTCGCGCTTGCCCAGCCGGTGAGGTGGGCCCGGTCATCACCCGGGGCACCCCACCGCGAGGAGGGTTGCCGTCCAGCGAGCCGGGGCTTCGCGCTGGAACTCATGACCTTGGACCCCATGATACGAAGCAGGGCCGCCTCGGCACATGCCGTCCGGGACGTGGGACACCGATGGCGGCCCCGAACCACTCAGGCGGGGGTCGCCAGCCCCCTCCCCGGTGGCCGGTCGGAGCGCGACCGGACACCCAGGTCGACCATCCGCTCGAGCAGCCGGGCCAACCGGTAGTCGGGACGGGCGTCGAGCGCCCGGTCGAGCGCCTCGCGAGCGACGGCGCCGTCACCGAGCCACCACGCGAGGCTGGCCAGGACGGTGAGGACGGGGGCCGCGTCCTCGTCCGGCACCGCTCGTGCCAGCCACTGCAGTCGGGCGAGCACGCGGCGCCCGGCCGCCGGCGCCTCCTCCCCCACGGCCCAGGCCGGGTCGGGCAGCAGGGTGCGCAGCTGGTGGGCCAGCGGTGCGCCCAGGGCCTCCAGCGGGAGCGTGTCGGGACACCACCGTGCGATCAGCCCGTCACGCAGCTCGACGTCCTGCAGGCTCAGCACGAGCTCGGCCACGGTCGCCGGCGACGTGTCCTGCACCTCGGGGGCCTCCTCGGCCACGTCGACCGCCTCACCCCACTGCACCAGCCACGCCCGCCGGTCGTCCACCGAGCCGTGTGGACCCGTTGCCGGCCGCAGGCCGGCCGCGCGCCTCCGCGAGAGCGCGCGAGCCACCACGGGGGCGATGACCGGGTCGGCGGTGACGACGCCGGCGAGCGCCGCGCGGGACGGAAGCGGCGACACCCCCATGGCGACCAGCTCGGCCACACCGGGGTGGGCCGCGGGCTCCTCCACCGGCCGCCCATCCCCGGGGCAGCACCCGTCCCGGCAGTCGGGCGAGTACCACCTCCCGTCGCGCACGACGACCCGGTCGAGCACCTCGATCCCGGCGAGGCGGCAACCGCTGCGGAGCTGGTCGAGCAGCGGCAGGCTCGCGCCGGGGGTGGACTCGTAGCCCACGAGGACGGCAGCGTCGGGGAGGTCCGACAGCAGGGGTCCGACCATCGCGTCGGCCGCCTCGACCATGTGCTGAGGGGGCGGGATGTCGATGCGCTCGACCAGCCCCACGGTGCGGCCGTGCACGGTCACCACGACGACGGCGTCGTGCGGGTGGTAGCCGAGCTGGTAGGGCAGCAGGGCCAGGACGTCGGAAGGGCTCGTGAGCCGGATCGGTTCCATGCCCCGACCCTCACCGTTTCCCCGGGACGCGGACAGCCCCGGTCGTCCTCCTGTGGACGGAGGGCGGCCGGGGCCGGGGCTGTGGACGCGAGGGCGTCGGCGCACCACGTGCGCGTCGGCGCACCACGGTGCCGTCAGCGCACCACGTGCCCGTCCACGGTCTCGCGGGCGGCCGCCGAGGGGCCGGCGGCCCGGGCGCGCCCCGGCTGCATCCGCTCCCAGGCGAGGAAGGACTCGGTCTCGGTCACGACGGCCGCGGCGACCCAGGACAGCACGACCGCGTCGTCGGCGAGACCCAGCACCGACAGGAACGCCTCGGGGACGAGGTCCACCGGCGACACGACGTACAGGACCGCGCCGAGCATGGCGAGCAGCCGGCCACGGGAGCTGCCCGTGTACTCGCCGCGGAAGGTCGCGCGCACCAGGCGCGGCAGGCTGGCCAGCCGCTCTCCCATGCCCGCCGACCCGGGACGGCTGGCGATGCGGATGGCGCTGAAGATCGACCGGACGGCGTTCAGCCGGGTCGCTCGTGCGGTGGTGGCCATGGGCTCCTCCTTGGTCCCGGGCCCGGGCGGCCCGGTCTCGGGTGCAACGACTGGCTCGGACGCAGGATTCCGGTCCGCGGTTCCCCGCGCGGCACTGCGCGGGCCCTCCCGCCGCCTCAGTGCGAGGTGTTGCGCGGCGGGAACTCGTGCCTTGCCTGGGCGGCGATCCGGTTCAGCAGGTAGGTGTCGAGGCCGGCGCCCAGGACTCCACCGACCATCGGCACACCCTTGCCGAGCTTCGTGAGGGACTTCTTGCCCGCCATCGTCAGCAGCCGGAAGCCGACCGCCTTGTTGACGACCATGAGGGCCGGGCCGGGCAGGCGCTGCGCCGCCAGGTTGGACAGCCGCCCGGTGCTGAGCACGCCGGCCTTCCTGAGCAGGTCGTCGGCATCCGCGCCCACGAGGGTGAGCAGGACGGCGGAGCGGATCTGCGGCTGCTTGATGTCGTACCCGCGCAGGGACGCCACGGCCGCCACCATGCGGGTGGCCACGAGGTAGAACTCGAGCACGTTCACCGGCAGCGCCACCGGCATCGTGATGAACCCGCCGAGGCCGGTCACGAAGCCGCCCGCGGCCCCGAGCTTGAGGTGCTGGCGGACGACGGCGTCCACTGCTCCCTCGGCCGTCGCCTGCTCCGCCCGCTTCACGTCGGCCACCTTCTGCGCCGAGTCGAACCGGCCCTTGCCGTCGATCCCGGTGTCCAGGAGGTTCTCGACCAGGCCGGTGACGGTGGAGGCGAGCCGTCCCGGGTCGGCCTCCGGGTGGGCCGCGAGCTCCAGCGCCGACTGCGGTCGCGCCTCCTCGTCGTCCCTGCCACGTCCGAGAAAAGCCACGTCAGCACCCCTTCGGGTCGAGTTCCACCGGTGTCGTCCGTCTCCGGTTCATCCTGCCACGGCAGCGGCGACCTCACCGGTCCGCCCGACCGCCCCCGGTCTAGCCTTGGAGCATGACCGCGACCTCCCCCTCCCACGAGCAGTACGCCCACCCCGAGCGCCTCGTCAGCACCGAGTGGCTCGCCGAGCAGGTCGCGGCGGGCCGGGTCGGCACCGGGGCGCCGGGCGCCGTGGCGCTGCTCGAGTCCGACGAGGACGTCCTGCTCTACGACACCGGCCACATCCCCGGCGCCCTCAAGCTGGACTGGCACCAGGACCTCAACGACCCCGTGGTCCGCGACTACGTCGATGCGGAGCAGTTCGCGCGCGTCATGTCCGAGCGGGGCATCGGCCGCGACACCACCGTCGTCATCTACGGCGACAAGAACAACTGGTGGGCCGCCTACGCCCTGTGGGTCATGAGCCTGTTCGGCCACGAGGACGTCCGCCTGCTCGACGGCGGTCGCGCGAAGTGGGTGGCCGAGGGCCGCGAGCTGACCCGGGAGGTCCCGGAGGTCGCACCGCGCACGGGCGACGCGGCATACCCGGTGGTGGAGCGCGACGACGCACCCATCCGCGCCTTCAAGGACGACGTCCTGGCCCACCTGGGCAAGCCGCTGGTCGACGTCCGCTCCCCCGGCGAGTACTCCGGCGAGCTGCTGCACATGCCCGACTACCCGCAGGAGGGCGCCATGCGCGGGGGCCACATCCCCGGGGCGAAGTCGGTGCCGTGGGCGCGGGCCGCCAACGAGGACGGCACGTTCAGGTCGCGCGAGGAGCTCGAGGCGATCTACCTGCAGGAGCAGGGCCTGGACCCGCACGAGCCGACGGTCGCCTACTGCCGCATCGGCGAGCGCTCGTCGCACACCTGGTTCGTCCTGACCCACCTGCTCGGGTTCGACGACGTGCGCAACTACGACGGCTCGTGGACCGAGTGGGGCAACAGCGTCCGCGTCCCCGTCGAGCAGGGCGCCCCCAAGTGACCGACACCGCTGCTCTCCCCGCGGCGCTGCAGGAGATCGCCGACGACTTCGCGGACCTCGCTGCGCCGCAACGCCTCGAGCTCCTGCTGGAGTTCAGCGAGGGCCTGCCCGACCTGCCCGAGCGGTATGCCGGGCGGCTGGGTGAGATGGAGCAGGTGCACGAGTGCCAGTCGCCGCTGTTCCTCGTCGTCGAGGTGGGCGACGGGGACGACGACCCGCGGCCCGCGGCGGAGCAGCCGGTGCACCTCTTCTTCTCCGCGCCGCCCGAGGCGCCGACGACCCGCGGCTTCGCCGGCATCCTGCACGAGGGCCTCGACGGGCTGAGCGTGCAGGAGGTGCTCGCCGTGCCCGAGGACGCGCCGTACCGGTTCCACCTCGGTGAGGCCGTCTCGCCGCTGCGGCTGCGCGGCATGGTCGGGATGCTCAGCCGGATCAAGCGCCAGGCAGCCCTGAAGTCCCAGCAGCCCTGAAGTCCCAGCAGCCGTGAAGTCCCAGGGGTGACGTGGCGGCTGTCGAGCCCGGACGACACGAGGCCGCGGTCCCCGGTGGGGGCCGCGGCCCCGGTCGTCAGGCCCGGGATGAGCGCCGTCCGTGGCTCAGCGGGTCACTGCACCGCGTCGAGGGCGTCGACGATGCCCTCCCCGTAGTAGCTGTTGTCCGCAGTGCCCCCGACGCACGCCGGGGTCGGCGTGACACTGGTCTCGGGGGCGGAGCACGGCCGGTCGTCGGCCTGGGCGCGCAGCTTGGCGACCATCTGCTCCGGCGTCCACGTCGGGTGCGCCGACTTCATGAGCGCGAGCACACCGGCGACGTGCGGTGAGGCCATCGAGGTGCCGCTCTTGGTGCCGTAGCCGTTGTCCTTCACGACCGTGGACAGGATCGTCCGTCCCGGCGCGGCGACGTCGATGACGCCGAGCCCGCGGTTGCTGAACGACGCCAGCTGCTCGGCCCGGTTGGTCGCCGAGACGGTGACGACACCGGGCAGCTCGGTCGGGATGTCCTTGCAGCCGTTGTTGATCACGCGGGTCATCGGCGTGGTGTCGTTCGGGCTGGCCGTGTCCTCGGTCTTGTTGGCGAGGTCCTTGGCCGAGTTGCCGGCAGCTGCCGCGTGGACGACGCCCTGCTCGGTCGACCAGCGGACGGCGCGGCCGACGGCCTCGAGGACGGCCGCCTGGTCGGGCTGGTCACCGCACCAGAACTCCATCGGGTCGACGTAGTAGCTGTTGTTGGTGACGTCCATCTTGTGCATGCCCGCCCAGACGAAGCCGCAGATCGCGTACTCGGGGTAGATGAACCCGTCGTCGTTGACGACCTTCACCGCGGCCATCCGCACGTTCGGGGCGACGCCCACGATGCCGGTGCCGTTGCGGGCGGCGCCGATGGTGCCGGCCACGTGGGTGCCGTGGTCGGAGGTCGTCGGGTACCACGAGCCGGGGGCCTGGCTCGGGCGTCCGGCGCCGACGCAGCTCACCGAGTCGGCGACGTCGATGTTCGGCGCCAGGTCGGGGTGGTCGGGGTCGATGCCGCTGTCGAGCACGCCGACGAGGACGTTGCGGTCGCCGTCGGTGATTGTGTGGGCCTGGTCGGCCTTGATCTGCACCATGTCCCACTGCTCGGCCTCGCGCGGGTCGGCGACGGGCGCTGCGGGGGTCGTCATGGCGTCGGAGAGGTCACCGTTCGCCGGCTTGGCGTGGGCCTGCTTATATGCCGACGCACCACGGCCCCACGAGGCGGACAGGTCGGTCGGGGTGCCCTCGCTCACCTCGGCGGTGCGGCTCGCGCCGACCGACTCCAGCGCGTTGCCGCCGAGCCGCCTGACGTCGGTACGGAACGCCGCGCGGTCGGAGTGCGCGACGACGACGCCGATCTGCGGCCATGACTGGACGACGACGCCGCCGGCGTCGCGGACGGCCTGTTCGACGAGCCGGGTCTGGCCCGGGTTGGCCACCCTGGTGTTGAGCACGTAGCTCATGAGGTAGCCGTCGACGAACGCCGTGGGGACCGGCGTGGAGTCGGCCGTGGCCGACTCGGTCGACGCGCTCGCCGCCCCTGCGGTGAGCAGTGAACCGGCGAGCAGGGCACTCGATGCGGCGAGCGCCAGGCCACGTCTGCGGATGTGGGACATGTGTTCCTCCTGGTTGGGGTTCCCGTGCGGGGGTCACCTGACCGTCGGCCGAGTGGACCGACCGGTCCGTCCACCCTGTCCGATTTCGTGGCCGTTGTGGGGCTTCGCGGACGACGACTTCCGGTTGCCGCCGGTGGAGTGGCCCCTCGTGGGTGGCCGCGGCCCGACGGGTGCCCGGCGACGACGGTGCCGGGACCCTGCCGTTGGTGGGGGGTGACAGGATGACGCCGTCATGCCCGTGCAGCCCGTCGCCTTCGTCACC
This sequence comes from Pedococcus sp. NPDC057267, assembly GCF_042668795.1. Taxonomy (NCBI): domain Bacteria; kingdom Bacillati; phylum Actinomycetota; class Actinomycetes; order Micrococcales; family Intrasporangiaceae; genus Pedococcus; species Pedococcus sp. NPDC057267. The sequence continues at coordinate 36,170 of NZ_JBHUYG010000028.1, forward strand.
TCCCCGGGAGGACGGGCGGCCGTCGTCGGTGGCGGCGTCCGGGTGGTGGCGCCGGCCGAGGAGGCCGTTGCCGTGGCTGCCGAGCTCGAGCGCGGCGCTGCGGAACGGCCCGTCCGGTTCGTCTGGTGGGCCGCCGCGACCGACGCCCACCTCCTGGTGGCTCACGGCATACCGGTGTCACGGTGCTGGGACGTCGCGGAGGCGCACCGCCTGCTGCGCGGCGGCTGGGAGGCGACGCCGCAGCAGGCGTGGGCGGTGGCGCACGGCCTCGACCCCGCCGGCGTGCCGGAGGCCCGGCGCGGCGACCTCTTCGACTTCGACGCAGCGGACGACGGGCCTGCCCCGGGCTCGGTGGTACGTCCCGACGGGCACCTCGCGGCCGAGGCGGGGACCGCCCAGTGGGCACCTGACGACGAGGCGCTCGTGGCGTGGGCGCTGGCCGCGCTGGAGTGCGCCCGTCTGCAGCAGGAGCGGCTGGCCGAGGTCGGCGACCGGGCCGTGGGGGCCGCCCACTCCGAGTCGGCCGCCGCCCTCCTGTGCGTCGAGCTGGCCCGCGACGGACTCCCCCTCGACCGCGCCACCGCGGAGTCGCTCATCGCGGCGGCAGCGGGACCACGCCCGGCGGACGAGGACGAGGCGCGCCGCACCCGGGCACGCAGGGATGCCGCGGTCCTGCGCCACGTGCCCGGCCGGGAGTCCACCGACCTGCGCAACCCGGCGCAGGTCAAGGAGCTGCTCGCCGCGGTCGGCGTGGACGTGCCCAACACGCGCAAGGGGGTGCTGGAGCCCTACCGCGGCACGCACGCGGTCGTCGAGGCCCTGCTCGAGTGGCGCAAGGCGGAGCGCATCGCGACGACCTACGGCTACGGCTGGCTCGACGCGCACGTCGGCCCCGACGACCGGTTGAGGGGCACCTGGACGGCCTGCGACGGCGCGGCCGGACGGATGACCGCCCAGAACGGGCTGCACAACCTGCCCACCGAGCTGCGTCCCGCGGTCGCCGCCCACCCGGGCCACGTGCTCGTGCGCGCCGACCTGGGGCAGATCGAGCCGCGCGTGCTGGCCGTGGTGTCCGGCGACCGGGCCTTCGCCGACGCGACCCGCGCCGACGACCTGTACGCGCCCGTGGCGAGCCGGCTGGGCGTCGAGCGCTCCGTTGCCAAGGTCGCCGTCCTGGCCGCGATGTACGGGCAGCGCAGCGGCGCGGCCGGCGAGGCACTCAAGGGTCTCGAGCGCGCCTACCCCGTCGCCATGTCCTTCCTCGACGAGGCGTATGCCGCGGGCGTGCGGCGCCGGCCCCTGCGCACGTTCGGGGGGCGCCTGCTCCGCCTGGACGAGGTGCTCGTCGGCGCACCGCCGCAGGACGCCGCGGGCTGGGACGCGGCGCGGGGCCGGTTCGCCCGCAACGCGGTCATCCAGGGCTCGGCGGCCGAGCTGTTCAAGGCGTGGGCGGCCACGGTCCGCGCGACCACGCGCGACCTCGGTGCCCGGATCGTCCTGTGCCTGCACGACGAGCTCCTCGTGCACGTCCCCGAGGAGCACGCGGCGGAGGCGGTGGCCCGGGTGGAGAGGGCGCTCACCGACAGCGCCCGACGGTGGGCACAACCGAGCGCGGTCCGGTTCGTCGCCGACACCTCGGTCGTGCGCCGCTGGTCCGAGGCCAAGGGCTGAGCTCGGGCCACGGCCCGGGGCCCGGAGCCCGCAGGAGTCGGGGCAAATGCCGCTTGCGCGCTGCCGGTGCGCCCCGTTGGTGGTTGGGTGTGGGCATGGACGGACACGACGTCAAACAGGTCGCCCGCGAGGCGTCCGACCACCCGGCGCTCGAAGGGGCCGCGCGGGTGGGGTACGCCACGAGCGGGGTGCTGCACCTGCTCATCGGCTGGATCACGCTGCAGATCGCGTTCGGCAAGAACGCCCACGCCGACCAGAGCGGCGCCCTGGGCTCGCTGGCGCACAACACGCTCGGTGAGGTGCTCCTGTGGCTCGGCGTCGTGGGCTTCCTCGGCCTCGGCGTCTGGCAGGTGGCCGACGCGGTCGTGGGGCACCCCGGCGACGACAGGGACGCCTGGGGCGGGCGCGCCAAGGCCGTGGCCAAGGCGGTCGTCTACCTGGCCCTGGCGTGGTCGACCCTCACGTTCGCCCGGGGCGGTGCGAGCAACAGCCGCAAGCAGAGCGTCGACTTCACGTCCTCGCTCATGTCCAAGCCCGGGGGCCGCACCCTCGTCGTCGTCGTCGGCCTGGTGGTCATCGGGGTCGGCGCCTACCACGTGTACAAGGGCTGGGCGAAGAAGTTCCTCAGGGACCTCGAGGACCACCCCGGCACGTGGGCCAGCCGCGCGGGACGGGTGGGCTACATCGCCAAGGGCGTGGCACTGGCGATCGTCGGCCTCCTCTTCTGCGCCGCGGGCGTGCACCACGACGCGACGGAGGCCAGCGGGTTGGACGGCGCGCTGAAGTCCCTGCGCGGACAGCCGTTCGGCACGCTGCTGCTCGTCGTCATGGCACTGGGGTTCGCCGCGTTCGGGCTGTACAGCTTCGCGCGCGCCAAGCACGCCAAGGTCTGACCCACCCCGACACGACGAGGCCCCCGGCACGGTGCCGGGGGCCTCGTCGTGGACGCGGGGTCAGGCCCGGGGGCCGTCGCTGCCGGGGTCGTCGATCTCCCGCAGGAACTGCTCGAACTCGGCCCCGATCTCGTCGGCCGAGGGCAGGTCGCTGACGTCGGTGGCCAGGAGGCTCGGCTTCTGGCGCCCCTCGAGGAACGTGTCGTACTGACGCTCGAGAGCCGCGATGACCTGGGCCACCTCCTCGGAACCCTCGACCTCGCGCGCGATCTCGGCCCGGTTGAGGCCCGCCTGCGCGACCAGGTCGTCGATGGGCAGGTTGAGGCCGGTCGCGGCGAGGATCGCGTTGAGGGCGGTCACCGCCCCGTCGGCGAACTCGGCCTGGGCGAGGTAGTGCGGCACGTGGACGGCGAAGCCGATCGCGTCGTGGCCCGACTCCCCCAGCCGCAGCTCGACGAGCGACGCCAGGCTGCCCGGGACCTGGACGCGACCGAACGGGTTCTCCTGCAACGGGATCAGCCGCGGGTCGGTGGCGTGCGACGTCATGCCGATCGGCCGCGTGTGCGGCACCGCCATGGGGATGCCGTGCGCCGTCACCACGAGGTCGACGCCGAGGGCGACGACGAGCTGGCGGATGGCCTCGGCCATGCGCTCCCACTGGAAGTCCGGCTCGGGACCGGTGAGGAGCAGGTACGGGGTGCCGTCGCGGTCGGTGAGCCGGTGCAGCGCGAGGCAGGGGTCCTCGTAGCTGACCCAGCGGTTGGTGTCGAACACCATCGTGGGGCGGCGGCTGCGGTAGTCGAGCAGCTGGTCGGCGTCGAAGGACGCCACCACGGTCGACTCGCCGGTCGACAGCAGGTGCTCGGTCAGCAGCTTCTGGGTGTGGCCGGCATCCATGAAGCCGCCCAGCGCGAGCACCAGGACGGACGCCCGCAGGTCCTGCGGGTCGGTGTCGGTCTCGAAGTGGTAGAGCTCGGACGGGTTCTGCACGGCGATCTCCAACGGTGAGGTCTGCGGACGTTCGACAGTGCCAACGCCGCAACCCGGCGAGGGATTCCGCGGCACTCCCGGCCGCGTCGCCTGCCACCCCGGGCGCGTCGCCTGCTACCCGGGCGGCTCGCCGGCCACCCCCGGCCGCGTCGCTACGGACGTGCCAGACCCGGGACGACGAATACCGGTTGCGGGAATGGATCGGCGCCATCTACCGTTTCGATGAAACGAAACAGTTTCGTTCCATCCATGCCCGACCGATCCGAGGACGCCTGATGACCCCCGCCCGCAGCACCGCCACCGTCGAGGAGTCGCGGCCGCGACCCCGCGTCGAGGGGGAGCGCGAGCGCGAGATCCTCGAGGCGGCCCTCGAGACCCTGGTCGAGCACGGTTACGACCGGTTCAGCTTCGACCTCGTCGCGGCGGCGGCCAAGGCCTCCAAGGCCACGCTCTACCGCCGGTGGCCCAGCAAGGTCGACCTCGTCGTCGACGCCCTCCAGCTCATGATGGGCGTCGAGGCCGACCGCTTCCCCGACACCGGCTCGCTCCGCGGCGACCTCGTCGCCCAGGCGTGCGCCAAGGGCGGGCTCGGCGAGGACCGGCCGATCCAGGTGTTCAGCCAGCTGGTCACGGCCATGCACCGCGACCCCGAGCTCGGCGAGGCGGTCCTCACCCGGCTCATCGGGCCCAAGCTGGCCGGCACCCGCCGCATCTTCGAGGCGGCGCAACAACGGGGCGAGGTGGGCCCGGAGGCCGACCTCGACCTCCTCGCCCGGCTGCTGCCGGCGATCAGCATCCACGAGGCGATGCTGACCGGCTCACACCCGAGCCGCGAGCGCCTCACGTTCCTGGTGGACAGCGTCGTCCTCCCCGCCTGCGCAGCGACGCTGCCGCGCACCTGATCTCCCCATCCACCGCTCCACCCCACACCAAGGACAACCCATGTCATCTCCTGCTGTCGTCGAGCCCGTCTCGGCCTCCGGGCCCGGGGAGGCCGAGGTCGGCCGCACCCGGCACCTCGGCATCGCCCTCACCGTCATCAGCGCCGCCCAGCTCATGGTCGTGCTCGACGGCACCATCGTGAACATCGCGATGCCGCACATCATGACCGACCTGGGGTTCACCCAGGACAACCTGTCGTGGGTCGTCACGGCATACACCCTCGCCTTCGGCGGGCTCCTGCTCCTCGGCGGGCGCCTCGGTGACCTCTTCGGGCGCCGCACGGTCTTCATGACCGGCGTGCTGCTCTTCGCCGGCGCCTCGCTGCTCGGCGGCCTGGCGCAGACCGAGGGGATGCTGCTCGGCGCCCGCGCCCTCCAGGGTGTCGGTGCCGCGCTGGCCTCCCCCACCGCCCTGGCGCTCATCACCACGACCTTCCCGGCCGGGCCTGCCCGCAACCGCGCCATGGGTGTGTACGCCGCGATGTCCGGCGCCGGTGCGGCCGTCGGCCTCATCCTCGGCGGCGCGCTGACCGAGATCGACTGGCGCTGGACGATGTTCATCAACGTCCCGATCGGCCTGGCGGTCGCCCTGCTGGCGCCGCGCTTCCTGCCCGAGTCGGTCCGCGCCGAGGGCCGGGTCGACGTCCCTGGCGCCATCCTCGGCACCGGCGGCCTCGTCTCGCTCGTCTACGGCCTCACGCACGCGGCATCCGACTCGTGGTCGTCCGCGACGACCATCACCACGCTCGCGCTCGGCGTCGTCCTGCTCGTCGCGTTCGTCGCCGTCGAGGCCCGCTCGAGCCACGCCCTGATGCCGATCCGGATCCTCGCCGACCGCACCCGCGGCACGTCCTTCGTCGTCATGCTCGTCGTCGGTGCCGCGATGTTCGCGATGTTCTACTTCCTCGGCCTGTACATCCAGCAGGTGCTGGGCTACTCGCCGCTGAAGTCCGGCTTCGCGTTCCTGCCCTTCTCGGCCGGCATCGTCGTCGCGGCGCAGGTCGCCTCGACCCTGATGACCCGCGTGGACCCGCGCTGGATCTCCGGCTTCGGTGCGCTGCTGGCGTCGGTGGGCATGTTCGGCTTCTCGCGGCTCGGCGTCGACAGCTCGTATGCCGGCGGCCTCCTGCCGTGGATCGTCACCCTCTCGGTCGGCATGGGCCTCACCTTCGTGCCGATGACGCTCACCGCCACCGCCGGCGTGGCCAAGGAGGACTCCGGCGTGGCGTCGGCCGTCCTCAACACGATGCAGCAGGTCGGCGGCTCGCTCGGCCTGGCGACCCTCAGCACCGTCTTCGCCAACGCCGCGAAGGACCGCGGCGCCGAGCTCGGTGCCGCCCTGCAGGCCAGGGCGCAGTCCGGCGCGCTGAGCCCGGAGCAGCTCCAGGCCGCGCAGCACCACGTGGCGCTGCAGGCGCAGACCTACGGCTCCGGCCACGCCTACCTCGTGGGCGCCGGCATGATCCTCGTCGGTGCGCTGGTGACGTTCCTGTTCCTCAACGTCAAGCACGAGGTGCTGTCGTCCGAGGGCCACGAGAACGTGCACCTCGCCTGACCGACCTCCCCGTCGGCGACCTCCGTCGGCGGGCCCACCGATCCGACATTGGGGGCCGCAGCGCTCGGGTT